>JAJEAZ010000413.1 GCA_022824105.1 Alphaproteobacteria bacterium | reverse complement strand
GCGGGCGCGGGCGGTCGTCGCTGCGGTTCCGGGCGGCTTGCTGGCCCGCACAGCCGCATTCCTGCTCCTGAAGGATTCCAAGTCGAGCTATGCGATCGAGGGCGAGCGCCCGCCGCACGACCGCATTCAGCGCTGGGGCCGCGCTATCGGTGAGGCTGGCCGGCAACCCATTGACCTCGATGAACTGCTTCGGCTCCAGGACATTGTGATCGGCGACGACCGGTTCGTGCGTCTGGGCTTGCGCACCGAAGGCGGATATGTCGGCGAGCACGACCGGGACACGGGCGCACCGCTCCCCGACCACATCGGTGCGCGGCACGAAGACTTCGCGTCGCTGATCGAAGGCATGGTCGCCTTCGACCGGGGGCCGGCGACCGCCCTCGATCCTGTCATTGCAGCAGCTGCGCTGGCGTTCGGCTTTGTGTACATCCATCCTTTCGATGACGGCAACGGGCGCATCCATCGCTATCTCATTCATCACGTCCTGGCGCAGCGGGGCTTCAACCCGCCGGGGCTCGTGTTTCCGGTATCCGCCGCGATCCTGGATCGGATCGA
This sequence comes from Alphaproteobacteria bacterium, assembly GCA_022824105.1. Taxonomy (GTDB): domain Bacteria; phylum Pseudomonadota; class Alphaproteobacteria; order Bin95; family Bin95; genus Bin95. The sequence continues at coordinate 12,926 of JAJEAZ010000413.1, read as the reverse complement.
TGCGTATCGCGCAACTCTGGAGGACTATTCGCGGCGGCTCTTGCCGCGCATCGAGTGGGAGCCGACGAAGCGCGGGAATGTCCGCGTGCTCAACGACACGGCGGATTTCTACCGCTTTTTCGACGCCACCCCGCATGCCGAATTCCTGTTCGAATGCGTGCGCAGGGCGATCGAGGAAGACCTGCCGAACGAAACGGATTTTCTCCGGCGCTACGACCGGTTCACGGGGCATCTTCAGGCGATCGCCGATATGCCCGATCGCACCGCCGACCTGCTGTTCCGGATTCTGCATCAAAATGCGGGGCGTCTTTCGAACCGGGCCCGCGAAGGAGAATTCAAGAGGCTGACGGCTGAAGAAACGGAACGGATCGAGCGCCTTTACGGCGAAGTGTTTGGGCCCCCCGAAGGAAAACCGTAGTTCATAGGAACTCTACGTCGCCATCCTGAACAGAGAAGCAAGCTGGCCACCCCGCTGCAGACATTCAGAGGAGGGGCGGCGCCGTATCGCCAGATTGAGCGGCAGGGCGTCTACCGTCTTCGAAGGCTGGACTCTCCAGGGTACTTGCAGTCTCTGCGACGAACCGGTCGATACGGGCGAGCCCCATGAGAAACACGATTGAAGAGGATTGGACGATCCTTGGCTCTTCGACACCATTGTCGACGTCAAGCGCAAGACTCCGGAACCGTCGCTTAGGTGCGAACTATCGAACTGTCAACGCGAGCGGGAAATGCAATCGCGACGCGGCGGCGTCCGCCATCCAGGGCTTGACCGAGCGCATCGTGCTCATCCCCGGCGAGAAATGGGCCGAAATGGCCGCCGAACTCCACGGCCATCTCGGGACTATCCTCGAATGGGCGGGAACCGGATGGCGCGCATCGTGCGGGCGCTGATGACGAAGAAGGAGAGTTACCAGGCTCCCGCAGCCGCTTGAGAGGCGGCAAAGCGGGTAGCCGTCGGGGACGTGGGCAGATCTTGGGAAAGGCAAGGGCAAACGGTCAATCGAGACGGGATCGGGATAACCAGCTTCCGGATGCAGGGCCTTCGAGCTCGCGTAGGCGATTTGGATCCGGTTCGCGCATCTCCATGAGGGCCCGCGGCGTGTGGCTCGGAGTCGGTTTTGCCGGGATGCGCGCCGTGCCACCGCTTGCCCGGCTTCAGGCAACCGGCCAACGAGCACGATCTGTTGCCGGACTCGTCCTTCTGGCTGACCGCAGAGATCGGCGACGAGAATTTTGTCTCGGTCTGGAGACCGGGAGCGGTGACGCGCTTCCCGGGCCACGACCCCGGTAGCGCGGCGGCCGGAGGTGGAGTAACAGGAGATGCGCGACGGTGACGTCCGCTTCTCCTGTCGGCATTGACAACACCCACAGTCGGAGAGATGCGAACATGCGACTTGTTGCACTCATTTTCGCAGGTGGCCTGCTTGCAGGCTCCGGGGGTTCCGCGCTGGAAGACGACGGGTCCATCGAATTCGGGAGGAACTCCCAGTTCGCGACAGAGTATCTGCGGGTGTTTCTCACCCTGGAGGATGGCCGCTCGCTTTCCGTGAACACGCTGGACGACTCAGTCGCGACCGAGACCGTCGACACGCCGATCCCCGGCCACCGGGGCCGGGAGTGGCGGTTCCTGAAGGAGGAGAAGCACGGCACGTCGGTCGTCACCGCCACGGTGAGCTGGGATGAAGACAACCCGCCTGACTATTTGATGGCGGGTTATTGGGCCTACTACCCCGGGCAGCACGCGCCCGAGTTGGACCCTCTCGACACAGTGGAATACGCCATCCTCGACGGCCCGGAGATCGACCCGGCCGACCCGCCCGCGATACCCGTCTCCGGGACCGCATCCTACGTCGGCCCGGCAGGCGGCAATTATTCTTATATGCCCGGCGCCACCCTGGCGCAGCGCCACTTCGTGTTCGACGGCTGGGAGGGTGTGGTGACGCTCAACGCGGACTTCCAGGCCGGGACCGTCAGCGGATGCATCGGCTGCGTCGGCGATCTCACCGTCCGGCCGGCCGTCGCACCCGCCTCGCGTGGCGACGTGCGGCACGACATCTCGGACTACGAGTTGCACCTTGGCGAGCAGCCCTTCGGGACGGGGAGTTTCGATGGCGGCCCGGCCGAAGTCCGGCACCCCTCCCGGCAGATCACGGCTTCCAGAGGCTCCTGGGGCGGCACCCTCTCCAACAAGCCGGACGAGGCCGGCAATCCCAGGCTCATTGCCGGGTTCGGCGCCGCCCGTTTCGAGGAAGACGACGGAAGCCGCGGCCACCTGTTCGGATCGTTCGTCGGGCTGAGCGAAGATCTCCGAAAACGGTGACACGCCGGGAACTGTTCGGGACATCGAGAAACGGACCCCTGTTCCCCACCGGTCCTGCCCGCTCCGCATCGGTTCGGCGGCGCGCCCGAAGGGATTACCAACCTGGAACAGCGCATGAAATCGCTCATTCGGGAACTCGTAGCGGCGGGCATTCTGCTGCCATCGACGGGCACCCTGATGGTCTGTATCTCCCGGATTGTACGGTCACTGCCGGAAGGGGAAGATTGCATCGGTGAGTCGGCAGAAGCCTGACTGGCGGATTGGGAGGGCCCGGGAACGGTTGTCCTTCATACTCCCAGGGATGAGTGGAACCGGGAACAGCGCGGCGCCCGGACGGCTGCTGTCGGTGCGCGCCTCTTCGAGAATGAGGAGAATCCGCTGAGGATGCAGACCGGGTTGGACTTGCTGGTGGAGGATCAGCGGGCACTGTCCGCCCCGGAGGTTTCCGGGGCGGAGGCTTGGCGGTCCGCCGCGCCCGGCGCTTGCCGCCACGCCGGGCACAGTTAGCGGAACGGCCGGGCGCCGGAACGGGGATGCGCACGAAGGACGGTGCACGGGCCTGGCAAGTTCTCCGGCGCCTACCGGCCTACCGGCAGGCGTGGCGCCGGCGAGTACCGCAGCCGGGGCTGCCGGAGCGGGCGCCCTTCGCGGTCCGGCTCCAGACGGCGGCCGACCTCGCGGCGGCCCGCTTCAGCCTCCACGCCTGGGAGGATCCCTTCGCGGAGGAGGGTCCGGCCTCGCCCTTCTGGAGCGTGGCGCCGATGCTGCCGGCGGCGGTCGGACCGCGGGCGGCGCCGATCGACGGGGCGGCCGTGGCGGACGGGCTGTCGGTCGCCGGCCTGCGCCTGATCGACGGCAGCCTGGTGCTCAAGCTCGAATGCGGCGGCGCGGCGTTGCAGCTTTCCATCGAACCGGGCAGCGGCTTCGGCCCCGGCGACGGGGTGCTGGCGCAGCACGACCTGCTGGCGGATCCCCGTGCGTTCCTTGCCCTGTTGCGCGACGCCCGTGCACTTGCGGTCGGGAAGCCCCCTCGGAGGGGCGGGGGTCGGGGGACGCGGAATTGTTGAAGGCGGTGGAGGGGCTGGCGGCCGGCAAGAAGCTGCCGCAGATCGCTGTCGACGTCTACGGCGCGGACCGGGTCGGGGACAAGGGGCTGGACTCCGACAGCGACTTGCGCGCCCGGGCGCGGCGCCTGGTGAAGAAGGCGCGCTGGCTGATGAAGGGCGGCTATATCGAGCTCGCCGCCGGGCGCCGGCCCCGCCTCTGAGCGCGGCGGCGGCGCCAGGCCGCCGCCGACGCCGAAACGCACCGTGTGCCGGCACGAAACGGCGGGCCGACCGGTCTCGGTCCCGCGCGCCGGTCCCGGTCCGCCCATTCCACCCCCCCCTCGCGTCCCACGGGCACGATTTTTCGAGTCCGCCCCGTGCACGGCGACGACTCCCGACGACATCTCCCGCGCCCGCCGTTCATGCGTGCGTCGTCCTCCGGCGGCGCGTGGCGTCGCGGGTCGCCGTTTGCGGTGGACGGTTTCGCGAATCCGAAATCGTCCCTGCACGCGGCCCGGATTCTCCGCTTCCATGGCCCCGTTTGCGACCCCGGATCCCGGCTTGGAGGCCGGGGCAGGTGGGGGAGCCGGGGAAGAGGAGACGGCGATGACCGAACGGACCGAGTATCTCAACACGCGCGCGGCGGCGGCCCATCTTGGCCTGTCGACCCGCACGCTCGACCGCTACCGGGTGTCGGGCGACGGGCCGGTGTTCCTGAAGTTCGGCGGCCGGGTGCGCTATCTGCGCGAGGACCTGGACGACTGGGCGCGTAGCCGGCGGAGGCGCTCGACCTCGGACGACGGCACGGGGCCGCGACCCGGACCCGCGGGAGCGGACCGATGAGGACGCCGGCGAACCCGATGCCGGCTCCGGGCATGGACCGCGCAGGCGCGACGTTCCGGACGGCTGCCGTGACGGCCGTCGCCCTGGCGACCGCGCTGGCCGCTCCGGAGGCGGCTTTCGCGACCACCGACACCACCTTCGGCGATCCGCTGGACACGGTGGAGGGGATCGTCGGCGGCACCGGCGGCCAGCTCGCCGCCGCGCTCGCCGTGGGCGCGGCCCTGGTCGGCTCGGTGCTGCGCTTCAACGCCATGCAGCTCATGGGCGCGGTCGGCGTCGGCATCGCCGCGGGTGCCGGCACCGGCATCGTCACCGGCCTGGTCGGCACGGCGATCGTCTGATGAGCGAAGCCCAGCGCCATGCGATCCCGCGCCGGCTCGACGACCCGGAGCGCTGGCTGTTCTGGACCGTCGACGAGGCGGCCGCGCTGATGGGCCCCGCCCTGCTCGGCCTCGCGGCCAACCAGTTCGTGCCGGGCCTCATCGCAGGCGTCGGCGGCTGGCTGCTGCTGCGCCGGGTCAAGCGCGGCGGCGGCGCCAACATCGCGCGCTACGCGCTCTACTGGTTCCTGCCGGACTTCGTGCTGCGTCTCAAGGCGACGCCACCGAGCCATCTGCGCCGGTATGTCGGCTGATGCGGCGCGGCGACATGGATACCGCCTTGCGCCGGGTGCGGGACATCCGGCTCGCCCTGGCGGGCCTGCTGGTGCTGTCGATGACGGCCAACCTGGCGCTGACCATGAGCTTCGCCGGGCGCGAGACGGTGACCGTGCTGGTGCCGGCGACGGCGGGCCCCACCTGGGAGGTCGGCGGCGCCGGTGCCGGCGCGGGCCTGGCCGGCGCGCGGTATCTCGAAGATGTGGCGCGCACGGTGGCGGTGACGCTGCTCACGCTCACCCCCGAGAACGCAACCCATGTCCGCCACGCGGCGGCGCGGCTGTCGCACGCCTCGGCGCGGGGCGCGATCGGCGCCTGGGTCGAGGCCGAGGCCGCGCGCATGGCCGGGCGCGACCTGGCGAGCGCCTTCTACCCCACGGAGATCGAGGCCGATCCCGCGCGGCTCACGGTCGAGATCGCGGGCGAGCTGGTGACCTGGATCGGGCGCGAGGAGGCTTCGCGCGAGAACCGGCGCTACCGGCTCGTCTTCCGCGTCGACGCCGGGCGGATCGGGCTCCTGCGCTTCGAACAACTGGAGAGTGGACAATGACGATTATCGGTTCGCGCCCGCGCGCGGCGCTCATCGCCCTGCACATTCTGGCCATGAGCGCGCTCGCGGCGCCGGTTCCTGCGCTGGCGATGCAGATCCTCGACGCGGCCGACCATGCCGAGCTCGCCGCCGAAATCTCCGCAACCGGCATCAACCGCATCGCACTGGCGGGAGACCGGATCGCGAAGGTGGTGCGGTCTCCGGACGGGTTCGCGGTGGAGCACGACGCGGCCTCGGGCGACCTCTATCTCAGTCCGGTTGCGGCGGAGGCTGGGGAGCACGATCCCGTCACGCTGTTCGTCGGCACCGAGCAGGGTTTCACCTACCGGCTGACGCTCACCCCTTCGGATCGCGACTCGGCGCAGATCCTGATCCGCAACGCTGCTGCGGTCCCGGCAATGGCGGCGTCCGCCCCGGCCTCGGGCAGCGATCCCCACGTCGCGGCGCTGGTGCGGCTGGTGCGCGCCGTGGCCCGGCGCGATCTGATGCCGGGCTACGCCGTCCATGCGGGCGGGGCGGCGTTGCAGCCCGGACTGACGGTCATCGAGACCTGGCGGGGTCCGCGTTTCGCGGCGCTCGTCTTCGAGGCCGCGCGTCCGGCATCGAAGGATGCGGGCGGTGCCGCGGGCCTCGCCGGGACCATCGGGCGGCTGCCCGGCATCGGCCCCGTCGCCGCGCTCTGGCTGGCGCCGCCTTCCACCGGCCCTTCGGGCGGGCGGCTCGGCGTGGCGGTGGTCGAGACCGCCGGCGCGGGAGACCCGCAATGAACGCCCGCGCCGGCAGGCGCCCCGCCGGCGACGCGAACGACGCCGATGCGGTCCGGCGGCGCCAGCTGCTGCTGTTCTCGGTCATCGCGGCGGTCGTGCTGGTCGCGGTCGCCGCCTGGCTCGGCATGGGCGGCGGCAAGCCCGATGCGCCCGAGGGCGGCATCGACGCCGGGATCGTGGAGCCGGACGCCGCCGAGTTGGTCTGGACGCGGCGCTCGGAGGCGCGGCTCAACAAGGTCGAGGGCGCGCTGAAGCGGATGGAGCAGGAGGCGAACCGGCTCCGCACCGAGAACGAGGGGCTCCAGACCAAGCTGGAGGGCCAGACGGCGAATGCGATCCGGACCATCGACGCGCAGAAGGCAAGGATCGACGAGCTGGAGCGGCAGCTTCAGCCGGTCGCGCCGGGCAGCGCGTCCGAGGGCGATCCCTGGTTCCGGGGCCGGGCGCCGGCGCAGCGGGGCGGCGATGCGCGGCAGCCGGCCGTTCCGGCGCCCTCGCGCATGATCGAGACATTTGAGCTGGATGGGGAGCGGCAATCGTCGGCGGCAGATCCCCGTTCCGGCCCGGAACTGGTCGCCGACGCCGTGGCGAAACCGGTGTCCGTGTGGCTCCCGGCGGGCGCCCATGCCGAGGCCGTCGTGCTGGCCGGCGTCGACGCCTCGGCCGGGGTGTCCTCCCAGGGCGATCCCCGCCCGGTGCTGCTGCGCATTACCGGCCCCGCCTGGACCGCCGCCGAAGACGGGACCGCCCTGCAGGTGGATGTCGACGGCTGCACCGTCACCGGCGCCGCCCATGGCGATCTCTCCTCGGAGAAGGTCTATGTGCGTTTCCGCACCATGACCTGCGCCGGACCGGAATCCGGCACGGTGATCGAGACCGACGTCGCGGGCTTCGTCGCCGGCTCCGGCAAGACCGGGGTGCGCGGCCCCGTGGTGAGCCGCGAGGGGGCGCTGGTCGAGAAGGCGTTCCTCGCCGGCCTGGTCTCCGGCGTCGGCCAGGGCGTGAGCCAGGCGTTCCAGCCGCAGGCCGTGGCGACCGGCGGCGGCGCGGCCGTGACAAACACCGCGCTCGGCGACATCGGGCGCGCGGGCCTCGGCGCCGGCGCCTCGTCGGCCGGGAACAAGGTCGCCGACTACATGATCCGCCGCGCCGAGCAATACCAGCCGGTGATCCAGCTCCAGGCCGGGACGAAGGTGACGCTGGTGTTCCTCGAGGGTGCCCGCATCGACGGGCGCGCGCCGATCCAGACCGCTCGCAAAGGAGAATGACATGACACACGCCATCAATCCCTCTCCGCGCCGGGGCGCGTTCCCGGCCGCCGCGATCGCGGCGCTTCTTCTCGCCGGCTGTTCGTCGGGCAATGTCGGCGAGAGCTGGCAGTGCCCGCTGGCCGACGCCGGAACCTGCGACAGCGTCGCGGCCGCCGATCCGGCGGTGCCGGATATGAGCGAGCCCCGAAGCGCGGTTCTCACGGAGCCGCTCTGGCGGGTGCGAGATACCCGGCCCCCGAGCCCCGCGGTCGAGACGCCCTGCGACGCCGCCTGCGATGGCGGGTTCGATCCCTTCGCCTGGCTCGCGCGGTTGTTCGGTTACGACACCGCCGATCGGGAGAAGGCCGGGTCCGGCCCGGTCCGGCTTCTGCCGCCCGAAGCTCCCGCCCCCGCTGCCCTACCGGCCGAACCGGACGCCGGGGAACCTGCCCCGGCCCCTCTCCCGGTCGAACCGGAATCGCCCGAATTGCTCGCGGGCGGCGAAACCTCCCCCGGCGACCATGACGATCTCCGCACGGACGAGGTGGTTGCGCGCATCTGGATCGCGCCCTTCGTCGACGCCGAAGGGGTCTATCGCGAGGCGTCCTGGGTCCGCGCGGTGCTGCAGCCGGCCGGCTGGAGGCTCGGTCGGTGAAGCGGCTGCTGGAGCTGTTCGAGGGGCCGGAGGCGCCCGGCCCCTGGTCGCCTCCCGAGATGCCCGCCGCGCTGCATGCGCTCCTGCCCTGGCGCGCCTGGGACGAATCCAGCGAGACCTATGTCAACGCCGCCAGCGCCGGCTTCGTCATCGAACTGCCGCCGTTCGCGGGGATCGACACCGAAACCCTGGGCGCGCTCGCCGGCACGCTGGCCGACGCCGCGCCCGAACGCTGCACCATCCAGGTGATCCACTGGGCGAGCCCGAGGTTCGGCGCGGCCTCCCGCGCCTGGGCGGAGCCCCGTTCGGACGCCGGCGGGGCGCTGGCCCGCATGGGCCGGGGGCGCCGCGACCTGCTGGCCTCCGGCGGCTGGCGGCGGCTGCACGGCGGCGGCCCGCCCTTCACCCTGTCGGACTATCGGGTGTTCGTCACCGCCTGCCTCGCGGCCGGTCCCGGCCCGGCGACGGAGACCGCGCTCGGCGCCTTCCGCCGGGCGCTGGAGGGCACGCTCGCCTCGGCGGGCGCGCAGACCCGCAGGCTGGAGCCCGATGCGCTGCTGTCGCTCGCGGCCGAGCTGATCGCGCCGGATATCGGTGGTTACCGCGACGGCGGCGCGGAACGCCCGCCCCGGCGCTGGGCGCCGCGCGATCCGCTGCATGAGCAATGCGTTGCACCGGGCCGGGCGCTCACGGTTCATCCGACCGGGCTCACCTTCCACCACCCGGACGGGGACGATATTGCCGTCCGGGTTCTATCCGCCATCGCGTTCCCCGAGGTCTGGCCCGGCTGGCGCGGCAATGCCCTGATCGGCGACTTCCACCGCGACTTCCTGCAACCGGGCTGTCCCGTCCTGACCTGCCTCACCGTCACCACCGGCGACGAGGCGGCGGGCGAGAAAGCGTTCCTCAAGTCCGCCCGCGCCACCCAGCAGGCCGGCACCGGGATCGCCCGCTATCTCCCCGGCCTGCCGGAGAAGGCGCGCGACTGGCAGGCAGTCACCGAGCGCATCAAGGACGGCGAGAAGCTGGTCCGCGCCTGCTACATGGCGGCCGCCTATGCGCCGCTCGATGCGGTCGACGAGGCCGAGCAGGCGGTGCGCGCGATCTACCACGGCCAGGGCTGGCGGGTGAATGCGGAGCGCTACATGCAGCTTCCTTCATGGCTGGCGTGCCTCCCCATGGTCTCGGCGGGTGGGCTCGACGCCGACCTCGAACGCATGGGCCGGATGAAGACGCTGCTGACCTCGTCGGCGGTCAACCTCGCGCCGTTGCACGGCGAATGGCGCGGCCAGCCCGCCAACCCCGACAATCCTCCCGCCCTCTTCCTGATCGGGCGGCGGGGCCAGCCCGCCTGCTGGTCGCCCTTCGCCAACGAGGCCGGCAACTACAACGTCGCCGTCACCGGCAAGTCCGGCTCGGGCAAGTCGGTGCTGATGCAGGAGCTGGTGACCGGGCTGATCGGCGCCGGCGGCGAAGCGGTGGTGATCGACGACGGACGGTCCTTCCAGCACACGGCGGAAGCCCTGGGCGGGGCGTTCATCGCCTTCGGCAAGGACCCGGCCTGCCTCAACCCCTTTGCCATGATCGACTCAGGCACCGCCGAGCATGACGGCGATTACCGCGAGGAGTGCTTCGCCATGCTGGCGGGCGTGATCGGGCGCATGGCCAGGCGCCGGGGAAGCATCGACGACATCGAGGCGGCGCTGATCGCCGAAGCCATCGCGGCGGCCTGGGACGAGGCGGGCAACGATGCCGATCTCGGCACGGTCCGGAAGAACCTCGAATCCCGCGACGACCGGCGGGCGAAGGACATGGCGACGGCGCTCGGCCCCTGGTGTCCGGGCGGGGCGATGGGCCGGCTCTTCGCGGGCTCGAACGTCCCCGACCTGGAGAACGCCATGACGGTGTTCGAGCTGGCCGAGCTCAAGGGCCGCGGCGACGTCCAGGCCGTGGTGCTGATGCTGGTGGTCTTCCTCTCGACCCAGCGCATGTATCACGGCCCCCGCACCCGGGCGAAGGCCATCGTCATCGACGAGGCCTGGGACCTGCTCTCGGGCGAGGACAGCAAGGCGTTCCTCGAAGGCGCGGCAAGAAGAGCCCGCAAATACCGCGGCGCGCTGGTCACCGGCACCCAGAGCGTCAACGACTACTACGCCAACCCCGCCGCTCGCGCCGCCTGGGAGAACTCGGACTGGGTGATCTTCCTCGCGCAGAAGGACGAGTCGGTCGAACTGCTCAAGTCCGAGAAGCGCATCCACTGCGACCCCGGCATGGAGCGGGCGCTGAAGAGTCTCACCACGGCGGACGGCCGATACGCCGAGCTGGTGCTGCACGGCCCGGATGGTTGGCGGGTGGCGCGGCTGGTGCTCGACGCCTGGTCGGTCGCGCTGTTCTCGTCGCGCGGCCCGGCCTTCGCGGCGGTCGAGAATCTCAAGGCGCAAGGCCTCACCACGGTCGAGGCCATCGACCGGCTGGCGGGGGGCGCTCCCCACGGGGACGACGTTCGTCGCGCCGGGGACGCCGCCCCCGCCGCTGCCGGACATTCCGAACCATCAGAACTGGAGGAAACCGCATGACTGCGAAGCGAAGCCGGACGGGTTCTCAAGGTCCGCTCAACTGGCCGGACGATCCGGAGACCGTGACGGCGGCCGATATCGACTTCGAGGCGCTGGCCCATGTGCTCGCCAACACCTGCCGCCGGGGCGGCTGCACCCGGCGGTATCACTCGCTCGCGGCCCATGCGGTGATCGTCAGCGAGGAGGTCGCGGGGCTCGACGGGCTGGGCCAGGAGGAGCGGCGGACGTTGGCGCTGCATGCGCTGATCGCAAATGCGCCGTCGGCGTGGCTCCGGGGGGGTCAGCCGGACTCGCAGCGCGCGGCGGAACGCGCCGGAAAGCTCGCCGCCGGGATCGAGACCGCGGTGCGCGAAGCGGCGGGTCTCGACGCCGTGCTCGACGAAGAGCGGGCCGAGCTTCTGCGGTTCGTCACCAGGATGGCGGCGGCGGCCGAGCGCCGGGACATCATGGATGATGCCCCAGCAAGCGCCGGCGTCGCCTTTCCGCCGCTGAAGCGGCGCATCCGCTCGATCCCGCCCGACAAGGCGGCCGAGGGCTGGCTCGCCCGTTTCCGGGCGCTCGCCGGGCCGGACGGGTCGGATGTCGGCGAAGGCTGACATGGACTGCAAGGGGTCGAGCTGGCCGGTGATGGTGTCGGCGGTGCTGCTTTCGGGCGCCGTGGCGGCGGCGGTCGCGGCAGCGACGCTCCGATATGGCGTGGACCCGCCGCCGCGCATCGCCGGCGTGCGGCTCGCCGAGATGACGGCCGCCTACACCACCCGCGCCGCGAGCGAAGGCCGGACGGCGGAGGAGGTGCGGGCCTGGGGCGAGGCCCTCGAAGCGGCGCTCGACCATGTGGCCGAACGCCGTGGCGTCGTGCTGCTGCCCGCGCGGGCGGTGGCGGCCGGGGCGCCTGACCTGACCTGGCTTGTCGAGGCGGTGCTGGCTGAACGGCTCGCACGCGGCCGGCCGGAGCGAAGCGGCGCGCCGGCGGGAGACGGACGGTGACCGCGCAGCGCCCGGTATTCGCCTTGAAGACGGCGCCATCGCGCCGCCGCAATGTCGGCCTCGCCGTCATGCTCGTAATGGGTGCGTTGTGGCTCGGCGCGGCCTCGCATGTGCATGTCAATGCGAGCTGGTCGGACGGGGCCTGGGGCTATGCCGCCTTCCCGCTGTTCGGCCAGGCGCCGGAAATCGGCGACCGGGTGTTGTTCGAACCGCGCCCGGATCGGGGAGAGCCTGCCCCGGCCCCCGGATCGCGTCCGGGGCGGGCTACCGAGCCGGGGGGCCAGGCTCTGGGGATCGGGAACGGAGTTCCCTATCTGAAAACCGTGCGTGGCGTGCCGGGCATGCGCGTCGAAGTCGGGGAAGACGGAACGGTCTATCTGGACGGCGTTCCGGTTGGCCGGGCGAAGACGCACGCGCTCGACGGACGGCCGCTCCGGGTTATCGCGCCCGGGATCATCCCGCCGGGACATTTCTACCTGCACGCGGATCACGTCGACAGTCACGACAGCCGCTATGCGGAGATCGGCCTTGTGCCGCGCGGGCGCATCCTGGGCCGGGCGATCGCCATGCCGGACGTGCCGTGGCTTGGCCTGGAAGGGCCGCTGGTCGGGCCGGAGGACACCGCCCCGGCATCGGAGTCCGCCACGATCCTGCCCCATGCGCATGACGGGCCGCCCCCGGCTCGGAGGCCGGGGCAGGCACCGGTGGAGGCGGCGCGATGAGGCGCGCATTCCCGACGATGCTTGCCGCCGCCCTCCTGCTCGCAACGGCCCTGCCAAGTGCCGCATCCGCGATAGATCTGGGCGTGCGCGGCACGACCTGGCCGGTCGCCGAGCCCGACCTGCTGGCACGGATCGAAGCACGGCTTGAGGAGATGCAGCGCTCGGGCGCGCTGGCGCGGCTGGAGAACGAAGCCCGCGCCAATGCCCGGCGGAAGCTGGAGGAACCCGATCCCCTGCCGGGCATCGCGCCCGCCACGAGGGAACGCAGCCGGCTGTGGGACCCCGCGATTACAGTGGCGCGGGACATCCGCACGCCCGACGGCGCGCTGATCGCCGCCGCCGGCACGCGGGTCAACCCGCTGGAGCGCATCACGCTCGCCCGCGACCTGCTGTTCGTCGACGGCCGCCGCGACGCCGAGATCGCCTGGGCGCTCGCCCGTGAAGACGAAAGCGGGCGGCCCGCGAAGATCGTGCTGCTCGCCGGGCGGCCGCTCGACCTGATGCGCCGCCACCGCCGCCCCTTCTTCTTCGACCAGGGCGGGCGCCTCGCCGCG
>JAJEAZ010000722.1 GCA_022824105.1 Alphaproteobacteria bacterium | reverse complement strand
CGCACGCTCTTGCGCCTGCGCTTCGCGACGACGTCCGCCGCTTCAGCTTCTGTTGCTCATATGTTGCGGCCAGGGATATGTTGCGGAGAGGTCGCATCGGCCTGCCGCGCACGGGAACCCTCCGTCTGGCCGCAACATAATTTCCCGTCAGGCAGTCGTTTGCCATTCTCATGTCTCCAACCAAAAGGAGACATGACAATGTTCGAGACTCTCTTCACCCGTCCAGGCATCCTCGGACGCTATCGCGCCGCGCCGCTGCTGGATGAACGGCTCAGCTACCTTGAGCATTGCGTCCGAGGAGGCGCCCCTCGGAGTACGCTGCAAATGATCGCGGCGCACCAGGTCAGCCTGGTCCGCCTTCTGGACCTGCACGAGGGCGAGCGCGTCAGCGTGACACGTGTGACAGCCGCGGCCGATCGATGGTCGCGGCCCGGCGGGCGCCAATCCAGCCGCCCCGCTTCGCCGAAGGCGCGTCAGGGGTTCATTGCCCATGCGGAGCGATGGCTGCGCTTCGCCGGCCTGCTCGACGAACCCGCCAAGGCGCGGCACGCCCACGCCGGAGAGGTCGCGGCCTTCGAGGCCTGGATGCGCGACGAGCGCGGATTGTCCGAAGCGACGGTTTTCTGCCGCCTGTATGTCATCGACCGCTTCCTTGATCGCCTGGATCGCCGCGGAGTGGCCTTGGCCGAGGTAGGGATTGCCGACATCGACCGGGAGGTCGCACGCTGGAATGCCCGCGACTGCAGCCGGATCACGATCCTCAGCTACGCGGAGCGTCTCCGCACCTTCTTCCGGTTCGCCGAACGCCGGGGCTGGTGCACGCCGGGACTGGCGGACGGGATCATGCCGGCGCAGTTCCATCCCGGCAAGCCGCTCCCGAAGGGGCTGGACCGGGACGAGGTCCTGCGACTGCTCGCGACCTCCGAGGGCGACCGCCCCGCCGACGTGCGCGACCGCGCGATCCTGATGGTGCTGGTTGCCTACGGCCTGCGTTCCGGGGAGGTCATCGGCCTGCGGCTCGACGATCTCGACTGGACGAAGGAGATCCTGCGAGTGCGCCTTTCCAAGTCGGGGCGCACGCATCTCTATCCGCTTTCGCGCGGCGTCGGGCAGGCGATCCTGCGCTACGTCCGCGACGGCCGTCCCCGACGCCCGGAGAGAACGCTGTTCCTGACCCTGAACGCCCCGATCCGTCCGATGACCCGGTCCGCGATCGGGCACGTCGTCAGGAGCCGTCTCGACCGGATCGGCATCACGGGCAAGCGTCGCGGCCCCCATGCGTTGCGCCATGGCACGGCACAGCACCTGCTCGACCACGGCCTGTCGATGAAGGAGGTCGGCGACTATCTCGGACATCGCGGCATCAGGGCCACCTCGGAATATGCCAGGGTGCGGCTCGGCGCGTTGCGCGAGGTCGCCGACATCGACCTGGAGGGCCTGACATGATGCTCCGGGACGCGATCGATTCCTATGTCGAATGGCGCCGGGACCACGGCGCGAAGTTCGACACCAGCGCGCACGTGCTGCATCTCTTCGGCAGGCATGTCGGCGAAAGCGTCGACTGCGGTTCCGTCACCGACGCGGACGTCCTCGGCTTCCTTGCCGGCAACGGCCGGCTCACCCGGTACCGGGCCAACAAGCACGGCGCTCTCTCCGGGTTTTATCGCTACGCGATCAGCCGCGGTCTCGTCGCCCGGTCTCCGGTTCCGGAGCCGCAGAACGAACCAAGAAAGCCGCGCTCGGAGCCGCCGTACGTCTTCTCCCGCGAAGAGCTTCGGCGCCTGTTCGGGGTGATCGACGTCAGCCGGAAGCGCTCGGTGCAGCTCGACGCGGACACCCTGCGGGCGCTGCTCCTGCTTCTCTACGGCGCAGGGCTCCGGTTCGGCGAGGCGCAGCGCCTGACGCTCGACGACGCCGACCTGGCCGAGGCGGTCCTGACAATAAGGAACACGAAGTTCTACAAGTCGCGCCTCGTTCCGGTCGGTCCGCAGCTCGCCAATGCCCTGCGGACCTACGTCGCCGGGCGTCTCGAGCGCCCCCTGCCACGGCGCGGAGGCTCGACCGTGCTCGCCAACCTCGACGGCACCCCCTTGGTCAAGCAAACCGTCCAGCACGCCTTCGGAAGGCTGCTCGATGCGGCCGGAATCCGGAATGACGGGAACGACGGACGGCATGCACCGTGCTTCCATTCGCTCCGCCACGCTGCGGCGGTACACAGGCTGGAATCGTGGTACCGGCAGGGAGCCGACGTGCAGCGCCTGCTGCCGGCGCTCTCCACCTGGCTCGGTCACGCCCATCTCGACGGAACCCGGGTCTACCTCACGATGACGCCCGAACTGCTGCAGGAAGCCTCGGTCCGCTTCGACCGCCACGTCAACGGAGGCGGCCATGAGTGATCCCCGCACGCTCGGCCCCTGGCTGCGCCGGTTCCTGGCCGAGCACGTCGTCACCGAGCGCAACCTCGCGCGCAACACCCAGCTCAGCTACCGCGACACCTTCAAGCTCCTGATCCCGTTCGTGGGCGCAAAGGCCCGCAAGGCGGCCGAGCGGATCGCGCTGGACGATCTCACGCCCCGGCGCGTGCTCGAGTTCCTTGCCCACCTGGAGGAAGGCCGCGGCTGTTCCGTGCAGACCCGCAACCAGCGCCTGACGGCGATCCGGGCCTTCGCCCGCTTCGTCGGCAGCCGCGACCCCGCCCGTCTGGAATGGAGCGCCGGCATCCGCTCGATCGCCTTGAAGAAGGCGACACCGCAGCCGGTCGGCTGGCTCGCCAAGGCGGAGATGGAGGCGCTCATCAAGGTCCCCGACCGCGGCACTCGACGCGGCATGACGGAACACGCGCTGCTGCTGTTCCTCTTCAACTCCGCGGCGCGAGTCTCCGAAGCGACCGGCCTCGTGAAGGGAGACCTGGAGATCGGGCGGCGCGACGGCGGCCACGCGCTCGTGACGATCCACGGC
>JAJEAZ010000109.1 GCA_022824105.1 Alphaproteobacteria bacterium | reverse complement strand
GTTGGCCACCGAACTGGAACGTTTGACACTGAGTTACAACGACCTGGATTCAGTAGCGCCGTTGACCCGGCTGACAAATCTGAAGTATCTCAATCTTCGGTTCAACAAGGTCGGTGACTTGCGGCCTTTGTCGGAACTTTCAAATCTCTACTACTTGTCGGTTTCGGGTAATCCCGTCAGTGACGTTTCAGCATTGTCCGAACTGAGCGGACTCCTGTATCTATATCTCAATGACACCAAGGTAGCTTGGGCCGATGTAGTTGGCCTGCCGTTTTTCGCCGAGTTGAAGGGGTTGGGCGTTGCTGGATTGGGGATTGAGGAGATATCAGCCCTTGCGGGGCATTCCCTCGATTGGTGGTTGGATCTGTCGAGGAATCCGGTTGCCGACTTGACGCCGGTGTCCGGGTTGACGGCTATTCGGCATCTGCGCCTATCGGATGTCGGGTTGGCGGATGCTCAAGTACTGGAAGGTTTAGTTAATCTGCGATCCTTGGCTCTAACAGCCAACCGCATTGCTGACCTTCGCCCCTTGGCGGGAATGTCGGACATGGAGTCGCTTTTTCTCAGAGACAATGAGATCGTTGACCTTGCGCCCCTGTCCAGGATGGCCAAGATGCAATCTCTGCAGCTACGGGGAAACGCCATCCGGGACTTGGCGCCACTCAAAGACATGGCCGCGCTCGAATGGCTGGACCTCGACGACAACCGCATCGCAGACTTGGCGCCGCTGGCGAATCTGAGAGGCATCAAGGAGTTGTATCTTGCAGACAATTTCGTGGCAGACCTGATGCCGTTGTCAGCCATGACCGATCTCAATAGGCTCAATCTGGCGGACAACAGTCTGATGGAGATCACGCCTCTGGCTGGCTTGGCGGGACTTGAGCAGCTCAGTATGGGCGGTAACCGCATTGTGGCTCTCTCTCCGTTGGCGGACCTGACCAAGGTCCGGTCGCTGGACTTGAGCGACAATGCCGTGGAGGACATCGGGGCGCTCGTCGATCGAGCGATCTTCGGCGGGGCAGCTTCGACGGACGCTTGGCTAAGTCTGGATGGAAATCCGCTGAACGATAAGTCTGTTGAGGAGCACATCCCGACTCTTGAATCCTGGGGCGTAAACGTTCGGTTCGAGAGACACGGAAGCAAAGTGCCGGATACCGCAATCGCCGACCCTACGCTGCTCGCGCTTGTGGCCGAGGCGCTGGCGCACGCACGTGTGCATGTGGACGACGCTCCATCATCGTTGCCCATCGATCAGGCCCAAAGGCTTGCGGTCCGCAATCGCGGCATCAGTAGCCTTGCGGGTTTGGAATCGGCACTGGGGCTGGTATCTATCTACGCTGCATCAAATGGGATTGCCGATCTATCGTCCCTCGCCGAACTGCCTGAACTCGACTACTTGGACCTGCGCGACAACCGCATCACGGACACTGCCCCGCTGGCTGCCAACACCAGCCTTGGGGAGGACGACTGGGTCGCCCTCGACGGAAACCCGTTGAGCGAGGAATCTCTGAACGTACACATCCCGGCGCTGCTTGACCGCGGTGTGCAGGTCAGCGTCGGCCGTATTGAGTTGGCAGTCGCTGCCAATGGTGCGCCGCTACGGTACCACACGGTGGAGTACTTCGAGGCGCGGCTGGGGGCGGGCGTCAGCATGCGGGCCATTTCGGACGATTCGGCGCTCGCCAGCGCCGAGATGGCCGATGGAGTTTTGGTGGTTACACCCAAAGGCAACGGCGGCACCGTGGCCGTTCGGGTGGAGGCCACCGGCGCGGATGGAACGGTCGAAGCGCTGACGTTCGCGGTGATCGTGCGCGGCGTGCGTGTGGTACCGCTGTTCCTGTCGGCGTCGGACCCGCTGCGGCGGCAGGGCTTCCTGCGCGTGGCCAACCGCGGCCCGGCTGGGGATGTCTTGATCGTTGCGGTGGATGACGCGGGGATGCAGGCGCCGGCCGTGACGCTGGCCATCGGCGCCGGCGAGACGGTGCACTTCAACTCCTCGGATGTTGAGAACGGCAACGCCAGCAAGGGGCTGGTCGGCGCCAGCGGCGGCGGGACCGGCGACTGGCGGCTGGAACTCCGCAGTCCATTGGACCTTGAGGTTCTCGCCTACATCCGCACCCGGGACGGCTTCGTGACGGCGATGCACGACGTTGCGCCAAGGGCGGCGAACGGCGACCACTACATGCCCACCTTCAACCCGGGCAGCAACTTCAACCAAGCGAGTGTGCTGCGCCTGGTGAACCTTGGCAACGCGGACGCACAGGCCACCGTCCGCGGCGTGGACGACTTGGGGAAGACGCCGGGCCGTGACGTTAGGGTCGAGGTGCCCGCCAACGCGGCGGTCACGATCACGGCGCGCGACCTGGAATCGGGCATGGGAGCCGGTCGGGGCGCACTCCGCAATGGGGAGGGCAAGTGGCGGCTGCGCGTCACCTCCGACGGCGACCTGGCCGTGATGAGCTTACTCCTGAGTCCCGAAGGCCACCTCACCAACCTGTCCAACGCCGCGCCCGCGGCACTGGAGCATGACGGTGCGCACACCGTGCCGCTGTTCCCGTCCGCCTCCGACCCGTTGGGTCGGCAGGGCTTCGTGCGCGTGATCAACCGCTCGAACCGTGGCGGCGAGGTGCGCATTCAGGCGTTCGATGATGCGGGCCGGGCCTATGAACGCTTGACGCTGTCCCTGAATGCGAACGAGGTCGTGCACTTCAATTCCGACGACCTGGAGTTGGGCAACGCGCAAAAGGGGCTTTCGGGGAGCACTGGCTCAGGGATGGGAGATTGGCGCCTGCGGCTGTCGAGCGGCCTCGACATCGAGGTGCTGGCCTACATCCGCACCCGGACGGGGTTTCTGACATCGATGCACGACCTAGTGGCGCCGGCCGGTCGACGCTACGAGGTGGCGACGTTCAACCCGGGCAGCAACACGAGGCAGGTGAGCATGCTGCGGATCGTGAACCCGGGCTCGGTTCCGGCGCACATCTCGGTGGCGGGCGTTGACGACGCGGGCGCGACGTCCACGGAGGTTGTCCGGATCGAGGTGCCCGCGGGCACGGCGCGTACACTGACGGCGGCGGATATGGAGGGTGGCGCACACGAGCACTTGCGTGGGCAACTGGGCGATGGCAGGGGCAAGTGGCGTCTGACCGTGGACAGCGAGCAGCCGGTCCTGGTCATGAGCCTGCTGGCCAGCCCGACCGGCCATCTGACGAACCTCTCGACGCGTCCGAGCCTCTGAAGCGCCATCAGGAGCATTAAGCGCAGCGGCGGCAAGGCTCCTAAACCGGCGGGCAGGAGTGTTGCGAAAGTGCCAGCACTATATCAGAATTTGATATCCAGATTGGAAATGAGGCTTCTGTGGGAACGAATGTGAGTCTGACGCCCGAGCTTGAGTCGTTTGCGCACTACTGCGTGAAAAGCGGTGACTACAACAACGTAAGTGAAGTGGTGCGCTCCGGTCTGCGGCTCCTAAAGGAGCAGGAGGGTCGCAAGCAGGCCTTCGACGCCATGGTAGCCACGACGCTACAGGAGGCCGATGAAATCGGGGCGCGAACGGCGGACGACGTGCTGGCGCAAATGGATGCCGTGATTGAAGCTGCCGAGCGGTGAAGCGGGCGAGGCTCTCGCCCGCCGCCGAAAGAGATGTTCTCGGTGTTGTCGAGTGGATAGCGGACGAGAATCCCGCTGCGGCAAGGGCTTTTCGAATGGCCTTCGACAAGTTGGCGACCACAATCGCGGAGCATCGGCACATCGGGGCGCTGAAGCCCCATCTGGCCTCTCCGCCGATTCGCTTTCTTGCAATTCGAGCCTTTCCCTATGTTGTGGTTTACACGCCGGAACCCGATCCCCCACTGATTGTTCGTGTGCTGCATGGCGCTCGGCACCTGCCGGACGCTTTGCGGGACTTGTAGTCACCAGTGGAAGGCGGTGAGCCGGGGCATCGGTAGCTGGCATCCTCGGGCGCACTTCGCATGCGCAGACCATCGCGCAGGGCGTCGGCATCCGAGAGTTCCCGAGATTGCGGCGGCTTTACGGGTCCGGCAACTGGGCGTAATCTCCCGCACTCTGAAACTCCTCATCACGGAAGGGTTCTCGGTCGGCGGCCAGCTCGTCGTGCTTCCCCCGCGTCCGCACGAGGAGAGCTAGACTGTCGAGCCCATCGCGTCAATGCCGTGGTGACCGGAAAGGCGGGCAGCGATGTCCCCCTTCTCTGTTTCGCTCGACCCTTCGCCCCAACCGCGAACTCAGCGTCTGGGGTTCTGGGATTCCCCGAGATGGTCGAGCCGCGTCTCGATGAGCGGCAGCACCCGCAGGTCGAGGTCGCTCTCCATCTCGATGCGCCAGTCGCCCGGACCCGGCCCGGCGCTGCCGGACAGGCCCTTGGCGGGGTTGCCGAACTCCAGATCCCAGGCATCCAGGTTCGCCGCCCCGCCCGCCTCCAGGCGCAGCCGCATCGCGCCGAGCGCCCGGCCCTGGGCGTCGTGGGGCCGGATCGTGACCGTGCCGCCCGCGGCGGAGTCGTTGACGATGCGCAGCGTTCCCGGCCGGCCCGCGGGACCGTACGCCGACGGGAAGCCCGCCACGGCATGAACACCGGATTCCAGGCGCGCCGCCGGGGCCGGGTCGGACAGGTTCGCCAGGTGCCCGCCGGCGTCCTCCGCCAGCGACACCACCGCCAGGTCGCCGTTCGACGCGACCCGCAGCCGCCACAGGCCGTCGCCGTCGCCGAGCGCGCCGTCAAGCCCCGCGCCGCCGCGCTCGAGTTCCGCCGCCGTGAACGTGGCCGCCGCGCGCGCCGGAAGCTGCAGCGACACCGCGCCGCCGGACGGGGCGCCCGCGTCGTCGGTCGCCGTGATCCGAACCGCGAGCGTCCCCGAACCGCGGTTCACCAGCCGCAGCAGCCCGGTTTGCCCGGCATGGTCCGCCGGGTGCAGCACGGCCACTTGGTGCGCGCCGTCCCGCACCGGCGCGACCGCGCCCATGGCCGCCAGCCGTCCGTCCGCCGAGCGCACGTGGGGCCGAACCTCAACGGCGGAGTCGCCCGACACGTCGAGCCGCCAGTCGCCCGTGCCCGCGCCGAGGTATCCGGCCAGGCCCTTGGCCGGGCTGCCCCGCTCAAGGTCGCGGGACGTGAGCTCGACGGACGCGCCGGGGCCGACGCGAAGCGTGAGCGGCGCCGGGCGCCAGCCCGCGTCGTCGGTGGCCGCGATGCGCACCGCGGCGGGCCGGGTGCCGGGGTTGGCGATGCGCACCACGCCCTCGCGCGCCGGGTTCGACGCGGCCGGCACCAGCGGCGCGAACGACCGGCTGACCAGGTTGGCGTCGCGCAGGCACTCAAGCACCTTGCGCACCGGCGTCCAGCCGGACCACGCCTTCTCACCGTCCTCCGCCTCCCTGACCGTGTAGGCCGTCGTCGGCCGTTCCGTCGCGCCCGTCCAGTCCGGCAGCGCCCGGTCCGCGTCCTCAAGCCGGTAGGCGATCAGCACCCGGTACCAGTTCGCCCCGTAGTTCGGGGACTTGCCCGCGTTCGACGCGTAGTAGCCCTTGACGGTCCTCCAATCGCCGTCGTCCACGCAGGACTTGGCCGCCGGCGGCTCGTCGTCGTCGCGCACCGCGACCGCGGCCGTGTTGTTCGAGGACGACACCCTGTAGCCCGTGCCGGCATTGAGGGCGGCGCTCACCGAGCCGTCGGCCTCGTTGACGCCGTCGTCCACGGTGGCGACGGCGAGGCCGGCGCTTGATGCGCCCGCGGGCAGCGTCAGCGTCCGCGCTCCGGCGCCGGGGGAATCCAGGTAGTCGCCGGCCTGGGCGACGGTGACGGAGACGGTCAGGTCGGACCGCGGCGCCGGGTCGGCGTGGACCGTGAAGGCGGCGCCCGCCCCCTCGTCCACGGCGGGGCCGGCCGACAGGCTGAGCTCGGGGTCGGGCGCGGGGTCGGGCTGGGGCGCGGGCGTTTGCGTCGGCTGCAGGCACTGAAGCGCCTTGCGAACGGGCGTCCAGCCCGACCACACGGCCTCGCCGTCCTCCGCCTCCTTGACCGTGTAGGGCTGGGTCGGCTCCGCCGTCGCGCCCTCCCAGTCCGGCAGCGCCAGGTCCGGGCGCGCCAGCCGGTAGGCGATCAGCACCCGGTACCAGTTCGCGCCGTAGTTCGGGGACTTGTTCGCGTTGGAATCGTAGTAGCCGGCAACGGTGCTCCACTGCTCGTCGCTCACGCAGGACGCGGGCGGCGGCGGGTCGCCGGTCCCGGAATCCCCGCCGCCCGTGCCGCCGTCGCCGACGGAGTCCCCGCCGCCCGTGCCCGCCGGGCCCACGTCGATGGTCGCCGTGCCCGCGAGCTCGGCCAGGGCCTGCGTGCCGCCGTCTTCGTCCTCGTGGACGGGGGTGACGGTCACCGTCAGCGTCATCGCCTCGGCGGCGCCGTGCCGGAAGGTGAAGCTCGTGTCCGTCAAGCCGAACGCGGCGCCCTGGACGTGGTTGTCCTCATCCACCAGGACGCTCGTGGTCTCGTACTCCACCTCGTAGCCCGCGGCGCGCTCCACCGCGTCCCAGGTCACTTCCGCGGTGGCGGCGTCCACCGCCGCCACCCGCACGTTGGACACCGCCTCGGTCGGTACCGGCGCCGGCTCGGCCCGCGGCGGCCCGTCCCGCTGGCCGCCGCCCGGCTGGCCCCTGATCGTGAAGTCGACGCCCGGCGCCCTGTCGTCCGTCGCGTTGTAGGCGCCCTCCACGCCCATGTAGTCGGGCGTCCCGGCGATGAACACCCGGAAGCGCTCGTCGCCCTCGCCCGCGGCATCGGCATTGGCCGGAATCCACATCTCGGCGGTGAAGCCCATGCCGAGCACCCCCACGTTGTAGTAGTCGGTTTTCGCGGACTCATCGCGCCGCGGGCGCCCGACGAACGCATCGTGGCCGGCGTAGGCCGCGCCGAGGTCGTCGAAGTCGGTGGTGAGGTGCTGCACGCCGACGGTGACGTTGTGCGGCTCGTAGGGCCTCCCCGCATTCCGCTTCCGTCCCGCCTTGCCGTCCAGCAGCACCAACACCTTGCCCCCCTCATCGACGATGCTGCCGTCCAGCCGCACGATCGTCGCGCCGTCGACCACACGGGTGGTCGTGGCGTTGGTCGACCCGCCCGACACGTTCATGTAGGTGTGGCGTCTGGACGAGCCGTCATTCACGAAGACCTTCGTGCTGTCCGCGCCCGCCACCGCTTCGGCGCCCGAGACGCCCGAAACGTTCGTCAGCCGGAACTCGGCCGCGCGGACGCCCGAGACCGAACTGTCCACGCTGTTGGCCGCGGGTCTCAGCTCGATAACGATGCTTTGCGGGGCGTTGGGGCCGGCGATCTTCAGCGTGCCCGTGCTCGGGTTGCCGGAGACCGGATTCTCGATCGTCACGCCGGTCTGGGACGCGCTCGCGGTGGCGTTCAGGTCCAGGCTGTAGGGGACCGTCAGCTCCTCGCCCGATTCCAGGGCGCGCGACAGGCGCAGCTCCACCGATGCCGAGTTGTTGGCGCCTTCCACGCCGACCGCGTCCTTTGGATGCACGGACACGATCGGCGGGGGCGGCGGTGGTGATTCCAAGATGGTGATCGTGAAGTCGGCCATCCTGTTAGAATCATCGGGATCGCTGTATCGCACGACGAGTGTCTCGCGATCATCCGACACCATATCCGCGTTCGCCTGCAGCTGGAAAGTGGCCACACGCGTCATCGGATCCCAAGTATCGTTTTCGGTACTGAGGCAAAGATCCCATCCGGGAACAAGGGAAACCAAGCCGCAGTTGCCCGTCACTTGGGTAGTGCCGCTATTGGGAAACGTTATATCGAGTTGCCCGGTCCCGGTCCAGGACGTCGGAATGCCCGACACCGTGAAGATCTTCGTTTCGCCCTCAACGATCCATGTGGAATCGATCGTCTGGGCGGCAGCTCCGTTGACCAACCCCACCAGCAGCGGCAGGCACAGCAGGACGGGCAACAGGCCGTGCTGCAGTGTTCGGAAAGAATGACGAACGCCCGCAACGGCGCGGGCGGCAGGAAGATCGAAGCTGTCGGTAGGCGAAGCGGGCTGGCCTTCGTCGAAGCGGCAGCCGGCAGGGGCGGAAGGCTCAGGCGGAGAGGAAGAGCGCCCTAGACCGCGCAGCCACGGAGACGAAAGGAGGGCGGCTCGGCTCGGCTCGGCTCGGCTCGGCTCGGCTCGGCTCGGCTCGGCTCGGCTCGGCTCGGCTCGGCTCGGCTCGGCTCGGCTCGGCTCGGCTCGGCTCGGCTCGGCTCGGCTCGGCTAACAATATGGTGTCATGATCCGTGAATTTCCCCGTCAAGCGCCTTTCGTGGATTTTCATAATTCCACCAGTAACTAGCCCCACACCGAATGAGACAGAAAAGATAACGTGCCCGGAGAAGCCGGGTCAAGTGTTAGTGTTCCGGCAAAGCGATTCAGGGATTCCCGGAACCCCATTCCTTGAGCCCGGGAAACGGCGGGGGATTCGATCGGCATCAGCGCAATTGCGCGCAATAGTCCTGTTCTTCCGCGGCGGGAGTGAACCAGAGGTAGTCGTGGTCGGCAATTCCGCCGAAGCGTTCGAGGTAGGTCACCGGCAAGGTTTCATCGGGCCGCACTTCAACGAAGGAAAGCGAGACGATTTGCTCCCGGCGCAGGCCGGGTTCGAGGGCCAGCAGGTAGTTGGGCACGCCGAGATCCTGGCGGGCGTGGTAGTTGCCGGCGATCAACAGAGCGGCGCCCGCGTCTCCGGCGAGGCCGCCAAGAGCCCGGGCCATGGCGAGGTCGCGGCTATGCTGCACCCGCACCATGGCGGAGAACTGGCTTTCCGGGAGCAGGCCGCAGTGGCTCTCGTCGATATCGGCATGGAACTTGTCCATGGCCTCGGCGTCGTACACGTTCTCCGGCAGCGCGGGGCCATTGCCCCGATAGATTTCCATGACCGCGCTTTCGTCGATATTGGCGGCCGCCAGGGGCAAGTCCGCCGCGAGGGCAGCAAGCAGCAGCGGCGAATAGAAATCCCAGTTCCAGCCGTCGTCCCATTCGAGCCAGCTTTTCAGCGCCGCGGCGTCGGCGAACTCCCGCCCGGCGACGCCCTCAAGTTTCTCCGACCGGGACGCATCGATCATCTCGAAAGCGACGCCGGACAGGGCCCGGGCGGAAATCAGCGATTCCAGCACCGCGAGCTGCAAGCGGTGGTGGTCCGCGTTGTCGTGCTTTTCGCCGAGCAGCAGGAACCGCGCCTCGCCCAGGCCGTCCAGCAATTCTCCGGGCGTGACGAAGCGCTGCAGGCGGCTGTCCCAGATGCGTCCCACCAGCCCGTGGTCCTGACGCAGGGGCGATTCCCAGACCGCGGGATTCGCCGGCGGCTGGGTCGAGCAGGCACCGGTCAGCAGCGCCACCAGGATCAGCGACAGGGTTCTAATTCGCGCCTCCCATCATCAGCCATTGCTCGTAGATTTCATCGCTCCAGAACTCCTGGAACCAGGCGATCGCCGCGAGTTTCTCTTCGTCGCCAAGCACTTGCCCGAATCCGGGCATCTGCCCGCCGAGCGATTCCCCGCCCATGTCGATCACCTGCAACAATACCGAAATCGGATGATGCCACGTATGGGCCGAACCGTTCAGCGGCGGCGGCGGAAACGATCCGTCCGGCAGCCGCGCGCGCCAGTCGGCTACAGTGCCCTGCGCTGCCTCGCCATGGCATTCCGCGCAATGTTCGGCGAATACCGCCGCGCCGGCGGCTACTTGCCCGGCCGAGTACCAGCGCTCCGACATAATATCGACCGCCACGGGCGCTTCGGTCGAATCCTTACAAGCCGAAAGCAGGCTCAGCAGCAGCACCAGCGTCAGATTCGAAGCGGACGCCCGCCAGCCCAACGTGCTCGCGAACCTGCCCGCGCCAGAAAAATTTCCTGGCAAAATCAATGCTCGAACTCCGACGATTCCCGTTACGCTCCATCTTAGCACCACCAAGCCCGACAGTCGGAGCGCGACAACAAATTCCCGACCTTGATTCCCGGACAAGGCATCGGTTTACCAACTTTGCTACCATTGTTCGCACTTCGGGTTCCCGGTCGCCGGGAATCTCGTCGACGAAGATCGAACGTTGGCCTGAACGCATGTCAATCTCTGTTGAAATTCACGACGATGGAGCGGTCTTCCGGTATCCGCCGGAATATGAGCTTTGCGTCCGCCAGTTCGACAAGTTGCGGGACCAACTGGACGGGGACGAGATCGGCGACAAGGAATATTTGCGCAGGCTCGGCGATCTCACCAGACGATATCCCCTGTTCATAGACGGTCACGCCCATGTCGGTTTCGAGCAAATGGACCGGGGCCGGACAAAAGCCGCGCTCAAGTCCTTCGAACGTGGATTCAACCTCGGCGAAGCCGCGCTGCCGCCGGATTTCCGGGGCAAGGTGGAATGGCCGCGCCTGGACAACCGGCCGTTCCTCCGCGCCGCCGGCGGCGTGGTCGAATGCCTGATCGCCCTCGATGAAATCGAGAAGGCGGTCGCGCTGATGGAGAAAATCCTGGCCTGGGACCCAAACGACCACCAGGGCTGGCGCTTTCAAATCGGTTCCGAGTATCTTCGAAACGGCAGAGAGGAAGAAGCGCGCGAAGTTTTCGAGACCAACGCCGCGGAATACCCGCCCTATTGGTACGAGCTTGGCCTGTATTGGCTGCTGCGGGAGAACCATGCGAAGGCGGCTACCTGTATGCGCCTCGGCTTCGTCGGGAATCCCTATGTCGCGGAAGCTCTCTTCGGCGCCGAACTCATGCCGCCGCTGACGATCTGGCACGACTCCAGTTTCGCCAGAGCGGCCACCGCGCGTAATTACACGGATTCGTTCGGCGCGTTCTGGGTCCAGAACCTGGAGTCGCTGGAATTCCTGCGCTGGCTGCACGGCCATCCCAGGGTTCTCGCGGAGCGCGCGGCGATTTTCGAATGCGGGGAAGCGCTCGTTTGGGAAAGGGATATCTCGAAACGGAGTCGGATTCTGGAACGGAAAGATTCGTTGTTGGCCAAAATAGACGATAGCCTTTCCAGGCAAATAGCGGTCCCCCGCGTGGACCGGCACGGACAGGAAGTCATGCCCTGGACGGTCGCGACCGCCGAATTGCTACACACTTTCGATTGATCAGCCGCAACGGGACCATTTACCTAGGATGCGGCCCCGAAACGCTGCCGCCGGGGCGGTGCTCTACGACGGCGAGCTTACCGCCGGTTTCGGCGACGGAATGTTCGCGGTTCCGCTACGCGTCCTGTTCGAAGGGTAGGCGCGGATTTGCGCCGCCTCAATCCTCGTTCTTCGGAAAATCGAATTCCACCAGCGTGGAATCCCCGCGACTGATTTCGGACCAGCGGTCGATGGGCAGCGAGAGTTCGACCAGGCCGCAGGTGGGGATGTTGGCGATGTCGGCGTCAGCCATTTCGTTCGCGAAGTCGGTAATGGTCGGGTTATGGCCAACGAGCATCACGGAATCGTAATCGTCGTCGACCAGGCTGGCGGCCTTCAGATACATCGCGGTGCCGCAGAAATAGAGGTCGGGATTGCTGATAACGTCTTCGACCGGGAATCCTATGGCCTCGGCCATCAGTATGGCGGTCGAGCGGGCGCGCACGGCGGGGCTGGAAACGATGCAATCGACGCTGGATTCGCGTCCGCGAAAGCGCCCTCCCATGATCGGCGCCTCCCGCTCGCCGCGGGGCGCCAGGGGCCGCTCGAAATCGCGCAACTTCGGAAAGTCCCAACTGGACTTCGCATGGCGCAACAGGAAAAGCGTTTTCATTTACGTTAAGTCGGCAATGTCGGCCGCGGAATTAATCCGCGGCCCATTCCGGCGTTACCATGAATTTGACACCGGAAACTTCACAAATGGCGAATCGTGGGCAGGACTTGTAAAATTCCGCCTACTTGAAGTCAAGGAGCCACGACTTGTCTGATTTTACCTCTATTTCCTCTCTCGTCCTCATGATTCTGCTCAGCCCGGCCCTGCTCGCCGCGGAAGAAGACGAAGAAAGCCCACTGGACAGCGAAATCGAGTTGGGCGCTATCTATACGTCCGGAAATACGAACGACGAGAATATTCAGTTCAGAGGCGCTGTCAATTACGCTCTGGACGGTTGGGAT
>JAJEAZ010000290.1 GCA_022824105.1 Alphaproteobacteria bacterium | reverse complement strand
AGCAGACCTTCGATGCGGACCCACTGCGCGTCCGTCAACTCATAGCGCTGCACCATCGCCAACCTCCAACCGAAAATCGGTTGGAGCGCCATGAATCACACAATCTCCTCCAAGGGAATCCTGAATGTCGATTGAACCTAGGGGTGGGAGCATAATCGGTATGTCGAGAGCTCGTGCTTGGTTAAGCTTAGCTCTGGTAGCTCCAACGACCCGCCCGGAATAATCGAAAGTATTTAGCCAATGACACAAATATCTATTGGAGACAAAAATACCTCGAAATACGTGAGCATGGTTATTCACCCAAGATTTTCCCGAAATTATATATGATTTTTTGCGAAATGGGTCGAAAAATGGAATTCCATCTTCTCCTAATAAAATTAATTCTTCGTCAAAAATATAATCATCGATCCAACCTTGTTGCTGAGTGGCGCCAAAATAGGGATATAATTCTGTAATATCTTTGCCAGAATTTCGCATAGTCCTTTGTTCTTTATTGACCGGAATTCTCATGTGATCTAAGCATACAGAAATGTGGCCCAAAGTTGTCAAATTCCAGTTAAAAGGCATTAAATATCCTTCTTCAGATTGGATGCCAGTATTTATCTTCTTTTCTTTCTTTATTTGTCCTTCAGCAGTCAATTGTTTTTTTCTGACAGAGATTCGTTCGACCAATGTCGCCGCTGGCTCGTCGTCAAGGTCCTGCGGCACAAGTTTGCCCCGCACGGCCAGATCGAGGACAAAGCGGCGCAGGCGGGGCAGGGCGTCCGGCGCGTCAGCGATCCGGTCGTAGAGGGCGAGCAGGCGGTCGGCCTTCATTCCTCCAGCGCTCCGGGCTCGGCGAGCAGAGCCCGCACGGTCCGGCGTAATTCCGGCAGGTCGCGCCCGGCGTATGTCCAAACGCGGTCCGGCTCTACCCGGTCATAGGCGTGGACGAGGAGGTTGCCGAAATCCACGATCCGGCGCAGCCGGGGAATCCGCCCGGCGATTTCGGGATGGTCGTTATGCAGGCGGTTCAACGCCTCGCCGACGATACCCAGCTTGCGCTCGACCGCAGCCTGGACCAGCGCATCGCCGGCATAGGCGCCACTGTCCATGCCCTGGATAAAGCGCGCAACATCCTCCGCCGCCCGGTCTATATCCGCGAGCGGGCAGCGTGGGTCACGCCGCACAGACGAGCTCACGCGATTCGGCAATGACGGCGTGCATGGCGGCTCCTCCTGCCGGCCGCGAGGATATTTGCCCCCGGCGTCAACGCAACAACGCCTCCGCCAGCCCCGCCTTCAGCCGGTCGCGCAGACCGGCCGCCTCCGCTTCGGCGGCGGCGAGCGCTTCGAGCAGTTCGGCCGGGTCGCCGGGGCCGTCCTCCCGGACATGCGGGTTGCGGATATCGAGATTGTAACCGCGCGCTTTCACGTCCTCGGCCGACACCTTCCAGGCGCGCCCGGTCTCCTCGCGGCCCCGGCGCTCCGGCCCGCCCCACCAGTCGATGCAGGGCTGCAGATGCTGGAAGCGGATCGGCCGCGTCATGGAATAGGCCTTCTGGCCCTCCGGGACGGGATGCTCGTAAAACCATGTCTCTTCCGTCGACTCGCCCTTCTCGAAAAACAGCAGGTTGGTGCCGATGGAGGCATAGGGGCGGAAGACGGAATTCGGCAGGCGCACGATGGTGTGCAGGTTGCACTCCGCCATCAGGTGCTCCTTGAGGCGGGTCTTGACGCCCTCGCCGAACAGCGAGCCGTCCGGCAGGACCACGGCGGCGCGCCCGCCCGGCTTCAGCAGGCGGACGATGAGGGCGAGGAACAGGTCGGCGGTCTCGCGGGTGCGGAAATGCTGCGGGAAGTTCGACTCGATGCCGTCCTCCTCCCTGCCGCCGAAGGGCGGATTGGTGAGCACGATGTCCACGCGCTCGTCCCGCGTCCACGATGTGTAGGCGCGCGCAAGCGTGTTGTCGTGGCGCACGAAGCCGGGGTCCTCGATGCCGTGCAGCAGCATGTTGGTGACGCAGAGCATGTGGGGAAGCTGCTTCTTCTCGACCGCGCGCAGGCCCGCCTGCATGGCCTGCTCGTCCTCCGGCCGCCTGACATAGCGCTCGCGCATGTGGCGGAGCGCGCAGGTCAGGAACCCTCCGGTGCCGCAGGCTGGGTCGAACAGCGTCTCGCCGGGTTTCGGGTCGATGCGGTCCGCCATGAAGGCGGTGACGGCGCGGGGCGTGTAGTACTCGCCGGCATTGCCGGCCGATTGCAGGTCGTTGAGGATCTGTTCGTAGATGTCGCCGAAATGCTGGCGCTCGGTCAGGTCGTTGAAGTCTATGCCGTTGATGCTGTTGATGACCTGGCGCATCAGGTGGCCGGATTTCATGTAGTTATTGGCGTCCTCGAACACATCGCGCACCACCCGGCGCCGGCTGTCTGCGCCGGCCGCCGCCTGCTGGCTCTGGAGGGCCGGAAACAGGGTGCCGTTGACGAAGTCGAGAAGACCGTCGCCCGTCATGCCTTCGGGGTCCGCCGCCCAATTGCGCCATTGGAGGCGTTCGGGAAGCGGCGAGACATAGTCGTCCCGCATCAATTCCAGTTCCCGGTCCTGGTCGTCGACGATCTTGAGAAAGAACATCCAGCAAAGCTGGCCGATACGCTGGGCGTCGCCGTCCACGCCGGCGTCCTTGCGCATGATGTCCTGAATCGATTTTACGAGGGTGCGGACGGACATGGGTCAGGCGGACTCCCGATAAAGCGCGGACTGGAGGTCGCGGGCCGCTGCGGCGAAGCCGCCGCGTCCGCCGAAGGCGCCGACAAGCTGGACAGGCGTGCCGAGACTGGTGAAAGGCGCCACGCGCAGCACGTTGGCATCGTCCAGATCGAGTACGCCTTCGTCGGCGTATTTGTCGAGCAGCGCGTCGAGAACCGCGCGGGCCTGCGGACCGTATCGGGTGAACGGATCGCGCTTCCGGACATTTTCCGCCCGTTCGCGCCGGGTCAGCGGCGGCGCGTCGAAGGCGATATGGCAGACCAGGTCGAACGGGTCGAGGTCGCGATGCAATTCGTCCCCGATGAGTTCGAGGTCCAACCCCTCGCCCCTCAATTCCTCAACGACCGCCTGCTTGCGGTCAGCCGCGTTCCAGCGGCGGAGAAAATCGTCGAGGCCGGTGAAACGCCCGCGCAAGGCGTTTCTCGCAAAATCCCGCAGGGATTCAGTAATGAGCCTGCCGTCCTTGTCCAGATATTGCACCCGCTCGGCGACAATGGTGGCCTCCACGCCGTCCACATAGATTTTGCGGTGTCCGAACGGCTGGCCTTCCCCGTCTTTCAGGCCGCTCGTTTCTTCATCGTGGTCCGGAACCGCATAATCGTCGAGGCGGGAGTCGTCGTCCGGCGGCGTCACGGGGTCGTCCTCGCCGGCTTCGTATATCTGGACCGGCTCTCCGTCGAAGTCCGGATCGGCGAAATGCCGGCTCGCGCCACGAAAGTCCATAAGCGTGAAATAGAGCTTGCCGGTGTCTTCGTGAACGCGCGTACCCCGCCCGACGATCTGCTTGAATTCGGTCATCGAGCCGACCTCGCGGTCCAGCACGATCAGCCGGCAGGTCTGCACATCGACGCCGGTCGAAAGCAGGCGGGAAGTGGTGACGAGCACCGGATATCTCGATTCCGGGTCGATGAAGTTGTCGAGTTGCGCCTGTCCCTCCGTGTCCTCCCCGGTGATGCGCATGACATAGCGGTGGTTGCGTTCCACGAGGTCCGCATTTTCGTTGACCAGCGCCTGCCGCATGCGCGCGGCATGCTCCTGGTCCACGCAGAAGATTATGGTCTTCTGGTAGCGGTCGCCGCTTTCCGTCAGGAATTCGGTGACCTTTGCCGCAACCCGGCGGGTGCGCCCGTCCAGCACGAGGTTGCGGTCGAAGTCCTTGAGATTGTAGATGCGGTCTTCGACCTCTTCGCCTTCGCGGTCCTGCTGCCCCTGCTCGGGCCGCCAGCCCTCCACATCGCGGTCGATATGGACCCGGACCACCTTGTACGGTGCGAGGAAGCCGTCGAGGATGCCTTGCTTCAGCGAGTAGGAATAAACGGGCTCGCCGAAGTAATCGATGTTGGACACATAGGCGGTCTCCCGGGGCGTCGCCGTCATGCCTATCTGGATTGCCGACGAGAAGTAGTCGAGGACCTCCCGCCAGGCGGAGTCGTCGTCGGCGCTGCCGCGATGGCACTCGTCGATTACGACAAGGTCGAAAAAACCGGGCGAGAACTTGCGGAATACCTTGTCGCGCGCTTCGGGGCCGGTGATTGACTGGTAGAGCCCGAGATAGACTTCGTAGGATGTATCCACGGAAGATTTGTCGGGAGCGATCGTGCCGGCCCTTCTGGCGAGCCTTGCCATTGCCGGGCCGAAAGGCCGGAAATCGTTGACCATGGTCTGGTCGATCAGCACGTTGCGGTCGGCGAGGAACAGGATGCGTTTCGCGCGCCCCGCCTGCCATAAACGCCAGATGGTCTGGAACGCGGTGTAGGTCTTGCCGGTTCCGGTCGCCATGACCAGCAGGACCCGGTTGCGGCCCTGCGCGACCGCTTCGACAGCGGCGTTGACGGCGTTTGCCTGATAGTAGCGCGGGGCCTTGCCTCCGCCGTCGTCGAAATAGTCCTGCAGCACCACCGATTCAGCTTCCGGCGTCAGGCCCTTCCAGGCCCTGTAGCGCTGCCACAGGGCGTCCGGAGATGGAAATTCATCAAGGCCCAGGGTCGTTTCCCGCTCGGTCGACATGCCCGTCCGGTCATGCAGGATGAAGCCGTCGCCGTTGGAGCTGAACACGAACGGAATATTCAGCGTCTCGGCGTAACCGAGCGCCTGCTGCATCCCGTCGCCGAGAGCGTGCTTGTTGTCCTTGGCCTCGATCAGCGCAATCGGGATGTTGGGCTTGTAGTAGAGGACATAGTCGGCGCGTTTGGCCTCGCCCCGGCTGACCAGCCTGCCGCGCACAATTATGCGGCCCTTCGTGAAGGTTACTTCCTCGCGAACCTGCCGCATGACATCCCACCCGGCGGCGCTGAGAGCGGGCGTTATGAACTTGGTGCGGATGTCCTGTTCGCTGAAGCTCTTCTTGTCCATGGGGGGACTCGTGCGCCCTAGCTAGGCCGGTCGCCCTCGATCTGGATGCGGCGCATGTCGCGGCGGTAGCCGGAATAGTCGTTGATCGCGGCGTGCTTGAGGCAGCGATTGTCCCAGAGCGTCAAGGTGCCCGGCTCCCAGGAGACGCGGCAGGTCAGTTCCACGCGCTCGCCCGCGGCGTAGAGATAGTCCAGCAGCGGCGTGCTCTCGGCCTCCGTCATGCCCTCGAAGCGGATGGTGTAGGCGCGGTTGACGAAGAGGCCCTTGCGTCCCGTCTCGGGGTGGGTGCGCACCACCGGATGCAGGCTTTCGGTCGGCCGCCAGGCGTCGTCCTCGCGGTTCCTGGTCGAGCGCAGCGCGTTGAAGTTCGTCGCGGGCCCGGCCACGCGGGTGTCGTTATGCACGGCGCGCATGCCCGAGAGCGTTTCCTTGATGCCGTCCGACAGCAGGTCCCACGCCCCCTGCTGGTCCGCGAACAGCGTGTCGCCGCCCGCCGGCGGCACCTCCAGCGCGTAGAGCGCGGAGCCGAGCGGCGGCTTCTCCAGGCAGGTCGTGTCGGTGTGCCAGTTCTCGCCGACCGCCGCCTTGTCGCCGGGCTCCTTGCGGATCGCAATGACCTCGGGGTGGTTGCCGTCGGCGATCAGGTTCGGATGCACGATCAGCGGGCCGAAGCGCCGGCCGAACGCCATCAGCGCTTCCTCGTCCATCTCCTGGTCGCGGAAACAGAGCACCTTGTGGCGCAGAAAGACCTCGTTGACTGTTGCAAAGCCCTCATCGTCGAGCGCCGCGAGGTCGATGCCGCGCACCTCCGCCCCGCAGGACCCGGAAAGCGGCTTCACCTGCATGTTCGCGATTCCCTGAACTCCATCCGGCATGTCACGCATCCTCCGTCTCGCGGCGAAGATACCACGGCGTCTTGCCCGGCTCGCGCCGCCGGCGCCGGACGGGCTTCGGGGCCGGTTCCGGCGCGGCAGGGGCCTTCGCTTCGGGCTCGGCCTCGGCCTTGGCGGCCGGGCGCGTCCTCGGCTTCGTTTTCGCTTCCGGCTTCGCGGCAGGCGCCTCGTCCTTCTTCGCCGCCGCGCGGCGGGCCGACCGCTTGGGCGCGGGTTTCGCGGCGCTGCCGGCGGCGGGTGCGGTGCGGAAACTCTCCAGCGCGTCGAGGTCGAAGGAGAAGCCGAGGCCGGGCCTCTCCGGAATCCGGGCCCGGCCGTCCTCGAATTCGATCTTCTCGCCGAACAGCCGGGCGGACCAGGGCATGTATTCCAGCAGGTCGCAATTCCGGAGCGCGCCGCAAAGCTGCAGGGAGGGTTCGGAATAGAGGTGCGGCGATACCGGCAGATCCCAGGCCTGCGCCATGTGTCCGACGCGCATGAACTCGGTGACGCCGCCGACGCGCCCGAGGTCCGGCATCAGCACATCCGCCGCCTTCGCCTCGATCAAAGGGCGGAAGCCGTAGCGGGTATATTCCGTCTCGCCGGTGGCGATCGGCGTGTCGAGCGCGGCGGCGAGCGCGGCATGGCCGGCGACGTCATACGCCGGCACCGGCTCTTCGAACCAGTCCAGGTTCACCGGCTCGAGCGCGCGTCCCAGCCGGAGCGCGTGCCTGACATCGAGGCCCTGATTGGCGTCCACCATCAGCCGGATGTCGGGGCCGACGGCGTCGCGGACCGCCTCGGCGCGCTCGACATCCTCCTGCCAGCGCGGCTTGCCGAGCCGCATCTTCATGGCGCGGAAGCCCTGTTTCAGGAACTTTTTCGCCTCGGCGACCAGCTCGTCCCGCGAGCGCGAGAGCCAGAGCCCGCCGCTGTGATAGGCCGGCACGGCGTCGCGGCAGGAGCCGAGCAGGCGGTGGACCGGCTGGCCGAGCGCCTTGCCGCGCGCATCCCAGAGCGCCATGTCGAGCGCCGAGAGCGCG
>JAJEAZ010000693.1 GCA_022824105.1 Alphaproteobacteria bacterium | reverse complement strand
CTGCCTTTCCACACCTCGCCGCCATAGTGGAACTCGTCCTCGCTGCCGTCATAGCCGGTCTCTGTATCCGGCGGCCCGGCAACCGGCTCGTCGGGAGCGTCTGCGGGCGTGCCGCCCATCTCCTTACCGTCTTGCCTGAACACCTTTCCGTCATGCCCGGACTTGTTCCGGGCATCCCCTTCCACCGCTTCCGCTGCACGGCCGCATGGATGCCCGGAACAAGTCCGGGCATGACGGGAGGACGGGCCATGGCGGCGGGCGCGAGCCTTGCGGCCAGCATCGCCGCCAGTTCGGGACGGGGATCGTTCACGGTCATGCGTGCCTCCTTCCAGGCAAAGCAAAGGGCGGGACAGGGGTGTCCCTGTTTCGCGCGCAATCGCGCGGGCGTGGGTGCGCGGGTGCGGGCGGGCGTATCGCGGCGGCGCGGCTCGCGCGCCTGATTGCGCGCGCGAGACGCCGGGCGCACCTCGCCCGTCGGTTCCCGCCGGGGTGTTTTTCGCGGCCCCCAGCCATCGCTTTCTGCAGAAAAGCCGAAAGGCGGCCCCGGAAGCCGCCTCTCTCTACTTTCATTCTACACCATACCGCCAAATGTCAAGCCCATGCGAGAACATAAAATGAAAACACCGGATATTTTTCACGAATTGCCGGCGGAAACGAGCCCGAATCGATGCCTGCCCTCTCTTCCCGCTACGCCTCTCCTCGTCATGCCCGGACTTGTTCCGGGCATCCACTTTCGCGGCTTATTCCGGACGGCCGCATGGATGCCCGGAACAAGTCCGGGTATGACGGAGGGGGTGTTCGGGCACGACGAGAAAAAGACATGAGCCCCAAATCGGGGCCGTTGGTATTACTCCGCCGCCTCCGCCCTGAAGCCCGGTGAGAAGTGCGGGGCGACTTCGCGGGCGAAGCGGGCCATGACTTCCCGTTGCAGGTCCTTGGGCATGCCGGGCGTGGCGGCCGAGACGAGAGCATAGTCGAAGCCCAGCGCGGCATAGCCCCGAAGCCGCTCGATGGCGGTTTCCGGCGTGCCCACCAGGTTCATCTCGCAATAGGGGCCGAGCTCGTCGGGGTTCGCCATCTTGCGCAGGTTCGCGAACATACGGGAGAACTGCTGGTATTCCTCGATATTCTCCCAGGGGTTCGCGTCCGCCTCGTAATGGTCCGCCTGTATGGTGAAATAGGGCGGGAAATAGCGCCGGGCGAGCTTCACCGCCTCGTCGTCGCTGTCGGCGATCAGCATCTTGATCGAGATGGCCTTGGTCCGCTCCGCCGCCGGCGGGGCCTGCTCGTCCCAGGTCGCCAGGATTTTCTCCAGCAGGCGCGCCGGGAAGGTGGAGAGGCAGAGCGGCGGCAGTTCCAGCCCCGCCATCACGCCGGCGCTCTGCGGGCTGCCGATGGCGCCGTAGAACCTGACCGGCTTGCCCACCGGCTCCGGGCGCAGGCGGACCGGGCGCGGCACCTTGTAGTAGGCCCCGTCATGGGTGAATTCCTGCCCGGAGAGGCCCTTGCGGATGATGTCCAGCGATTCCGCGAACCGGCCCCGCGCCTCCGGCATGGACACGCCGTAAGCGTCGTATTCCGATTTCGCCGTGCCGCGCCCGAGGCCGAGATGCAGGGTGCCCCGCGTCAGCGAGTTCAGCATCGCGATCTCTTCGGCGATGCGCACCGGGTGGTACCAGGGCAGCACCAGCACCGAGGTGCCGAGCCCGATATCCGGGCAGAGCGCGGCGACATGCGCCATGAAGAGCAGCGGGCTCGGCGTCGGGTAGTAGTCGGAGAAATGGTGCTCCAGCATCCAGACCGACTCGTAGCCGAGCGTCTCGGCAAGCTTCACGTCCTCGATCACCTCGTCATAGAGCACCTTGTCGGACTTGCGGACATCGGTGGAGGGTGCGGTCTGCACGCCGAAAGTCATGGCTCGGACCGTCGTCATGGGCGCGGCTTCCTTTGTTTGCGGGCCTGGAGAGCGGAGGCTACCCGCCAAGCGTCACGATCGGCAAGCACAAGCGGCGCTGCCGAACCGACAGCGCCGCCCGGACTGCGTCAGGGACGCATATTCCGCGTTATACCCGCGGTCGTTGACCGGAACCCATGACAGATTCGACACCCGCCGCCCGAACGCCCCCTTCCGTCATGCCCGGACTTGTTCCGGGCATCCATGCGGCCGCTTGGCCGGACGGAAACGGTTGAGGGAGATGCCCGGAACAAGTCCGGGCATGACGAGAAGAAGACATGAGTCCCAAGTCGAGGCCGTTGGTATTACAGCGCCTCGGGCCCGCTCTCGCCGGTGCGGATGCGGACGGCATGGCTCACGTCGTAAACGAAGATCTTGCCGTCGCCGATCTGGCCTGTGTTGGCGGCCGCGCGCACCGTCTCCAGCGCGCGCTCGACCGCGCCGTCATCCACCACGACCTCGATCTTCACCTTCGGCACGAAGCTGACGGTGTATTCCGCCCCGCGATAGATTTCGGTGTGGCCCTTCTGCCGCCCGAAACCCTTGACCTCGCTGACCGTAAGGCCCTCGATGCCGTCGCTCATCAGGGCCTCGCGCACCGCGTCGAGCTTGTGCGGCTTTATGACAGCCATCACCAGCTTCATGGCACGTCTCCTTTCCGAATCAATGCAGATCGTAGCCGCTCTCGCAGTGCGAGACGAGGTCGAGCCCCTGGATCTCGTCGTCCTCGCTCGTGCGGATGCCGCCGGTGAGCGCGCCGACGATCTTGACGATGACGAAGGTGAGCACGGCGGCCCAGACCACCGTTGCGACGACGCCGACGACCTGGGTGACCAGCTGGTCGCCCATCGTGACGCCCTCGTCATAGCCGGGACCGTCGAATATCGGCGACATGAGCACCGCAAGCAGGAGCGTGCCGAGAATGCCGCCGACGCCGTGGACGGCGAACACGTCCAGCGAATCGTCGATCTTGAGCGCATTCTTCACCATGCCGACCGCGAAGAAGCAGAGCACGCCCGCCGCCGCGCCGATTATCAGCGCGCCCGTCGGGCCGACGAAGCCCGATGCCGGGGTGATCGTGGCGAGGCCCGCAATGACGCCCGTGACGAAGCCGACAAGGCTCGGACGGCCGAACTTCACCCATTCGATCAGCATCCACACGACCGCCGCCGTAGAGGCCGAGAGATGGGTGACGAGGATCGCCATGCCGGCGCCGCCGTCCGCCGCCAGCTGCGAGCCGCCGTTGAAGCCGAACCAGCCGACCCACAGCATCGCCGCGCCCATCGCCGTCATGCCGGGATTGTGCGGCGGGCGCAGTTCGCGCGGGAAACCCCGCCGGGGTCCGAGGAGGGAGGCCAGCACCAGCGCCGAAACGCCCGCCGTCGCATGGACGACGAGGCCGCCGGCGAAATCCTTGATGCCCATGCCGGCGAGCCAGCCGCCGCCCCAGACCCAGTGGCAGACCGGCACATAGACGACCAGCAGCCAGAGGATCGAGAAGGCCAGGATCGAGGAGAACTTCATCCGTTCCGGGAAGGCGCCGACGATCAGCGCCGGGGTGATGACGGCGAAGGTCATCTGGAAGGCGAGGAAGACGTTTTCGGGGATCGTGCCGGAAGCCGCCTCCGTGCCCATGCCCCAGGCGAGCACGCGGCTGAAATCGCCGAT
This sequence comes from Alphaproteobacteria bacterium, assembly GCA_022824105.1. Lineage (GTDB taxonomy): Bacteria > Pseudomonadota > Alphaproteobacteria > Bin95 > Bin95 > Bin95. The sequence goes on along the minus strand of JAJEAZ010000693.1, from coordinate 18,780 downwards.
CAGATAGCCGCCTTCGCCGAAAGCGAGCGTGTACCCGAACAGGATCCACAGAATCGACATCAGCCCGGCAATGGCGAAGCACTGCATCATCACCGAGAGCACGTTCACGGAGCGCACAAGGCCGGCATAGAAGAGCGCCAGGCCAGGCAGGGTCATGAACAGGACGAGCGCCGTCGCCGTCATGATCCAGGCGGTGTCGCCGCCGCTTATGCCGTCTGCCGCAAACGCGGGCAAGGACAGTGCACAAATTACGAGCGCCGATGCTGTCCCGAGGACAGCTTTTGATGAAATTTTAGTCATTGCAGCTTCCGAACTCCAGCAGACCACAACCTGACTCCGGATAGAGGCAAATTGCGTGCCGGCCGGAAGCGCCGCGGCGGGCGGGCCGCCTATTCGCGCTTCCGGGGCCGTTCGGCGACCGGGCCGCCGGCGTCCTTCCAGGCCGTGAAGCCGCCCTCGATATGGGCGACGGGTTCGAGGCCCATGTCCTGCAGGGTTTCCGCCGCCAGCGCCGAGCGCCAGCCGCTGGCGCAGTAGAAGACGAACTTCTTGCCGCTGGCGAACACCTCGCGGTGATAGGGGCTCGCCGGATCGACCCAGAACTCCAGCATGCCGCGCGGGGCGTGCAGGGCGCCCGGGACCATGCCGTCGCGGTCGAGCTCGCGCACGTCGCGGATATCGACAATCTGCACGGACTCGTCGTCCTGCAGGGCCAGCGCGTCGGCGGCGGGGATTTCCTCGATCTTCGCGCGGGCGGCGGCAAGGAGTTGTTCGATGCCCTTGGTGATAGCCATGGGATGCGGTCGCTTTCCTGGTTTGCGGGTCAGACGATGCCGACGGGATTGGCGGGGGAGCCGACCGCGCCCGGCAGGCGGAGCGGCTGGCAGGTTGTGAAGAATCGCGTGCGGCCGAGTTCCCGGAGCCGGCGGGCGAGGCCGCCCAGATGCCAGAGCTCGCCGAGCGGCACGCCCAGCTTGAACAGGCAGTGCTGGTGCAGCGGCGAGTGGGCGTAGCGCTCTCCCGGCATGGGCCGGGCGGGCGACTGCTCGACGGCGTAATTGTCGGCGAAGAGCGCCGCGACGCCGGTGTCCGTGACCCATTGCAGCAGCCTGTCGTCGCGCCCGTCGAGCGCGGCGCAGCTGCTGGCGAGGCGGGGGCCGTCGGGCTCCTTCCCCATTTCCAGCAGCAGGTCCGCAAAGCCGGTGTAGAAGAAGGCGAGGTCGCCTTCCTCGACCGTGGCGCCGGTCTCCTCCAGCACGCGCATCAGTTCGTCGCAGGTGACGAGATGGCGCCCCTCGCGCCCGAAGAAGCGCTCCAGGTCGATCATCACGCCGCGCCCGACAATGCCCTTCTCGGCGAAGGTCTCGATGCCGAGCTTGCGCGCGCCCATCGGTTCCGCGCGGGGCGTCTGCGAGCCGTCGGTGTCGTAATCGACCGGCCCGATAATGTCCTCGCCGCCCTTGAAACCGTTGTAGAAGCGGATTTCCGGTACGCCGTCACCGTCCGCGTCGAAGAGTTGCCCCATGTGGCAGAAGGCGTCCCACTGCGATGAATATTGCAGCGTCATGTGGACCCGGTCGTCGCAGCCGACGTCGATATGGCGCGGATCGTCCAGCTGCAGCGGATAGTTGTAGCGCGGCGCGCCGTCGGGCCCCCGGGTCGGCTCCAGCACCGGCGGATGGCGGCGCGGATTGAGGATGTTGCGGCCGGGATAATCGAGCGGCAGGGAGAGGCAATAGACTTCGCCCAAACGGATTTCCTCGCGCGCGGTAAGCACCCGCTCCGGCGTCAGCAGGTTCAGCCGCCCCAACTGGTCGTCCGGCCCCCAATCGCCCCAGGTGGACCCGTCGGGCCGCCTCGTCCAGCGCGGAGTCTCCGTCATGCGTCCCTTTCTCCCGCTTGCCGCCGGCGCAGTTGCGGCTACGGTAGCGGAACCCGAATGCATAAGGAAACGCCGAAATGAGCAATCCCTTCAGCCTCGAAGGCCGCAATGTCCTGGTCACGGGCGCCGCGCAGGGCGTCGGCCGCGAGGTCGCGCGCACCGTCGTCTCCATGGGCGGCCGCGCCGCCGTGGTCGATCTGAACAGCGAGGGCATCAACAGCCTCGTGGAGGAGCTGGGCGAGGACAGGGCGATGGGCTTCCACGGCTCGGTCACCGACCAGGGCCTCGCGGACGGCATCGTCGAGGCGATGGTGGGCGAGTGGGGTTCGATCACCGGGCTCGTCAACAATGCCGGCATCGTCCGCGCCGCGATGATCCACAAGATGAGCCGCGAATACTGGGACGAGGTCATCAATGTGAACCTGACCGCCGTCTATCTGGTGCTGCAGTCGGTCGGCAGGCAGATGATCAGGCAGTCCGAGACCGGCGAGTTCGGTGTCTGCCCCGGCCAGATCGTCAATGTGTCCTCCATCGCCGGCACGGCCGGCACCATCGGCCAGATCAATTACGGCGCCGCCAAGGCCGGCGTGCTCGGCATCACCATGAGCGCGGCGCGCGAATGGGCGCGCTACGGCATCTGCGTGAATTCGGTGGCCTTCGGCACGGTCGTCACGCCGATGACGGAAGTGATCCGCGGGCCGAAATTCGGGGCCCAGACCATGTCCCGTATCCCGCTCGGCCGCTATGCCGAGACGGACGATGTGGCGCCGGGCGTCTGCTTCCTGCTGACGCCGGGAGCGAACTACATCACCGGCAAGAACCTCACCATCGACGGCGGCATGACCGCGATGTGAGCGGCGACATGGTCCCGTCCTTGACCGGCCCCTGGCGGAGCTTCCTGTTCGCGCCCGCCAACCACGCCCGCATGGCGGAGAAGGTGTTCCAGGCGGGCGCCGACGCGGCGATCCTCGACCTTGAGGACGCGGTCGCGATTACCGGGAAGCCGGCCGCCCGCGCGGACGCCGTCGCCGCGCTCAGGCGGCCTCGGCCCTGCAAGGGCTTCGTGCGCGTTAACGCCGCCGAGACCGAATGGTGCTTCGGCGACATGGAGGCGATCGTCGGGCCGTGGCTCGACGGCATCGTGCTGCCGAAGCTCGAAAGCGCGGCCATGCTCCAGACCGTCGACTGGACGCTCGCCCAGCTGGAGCGCAAGGCCGGGCTGGAAATCGGCAGCATCGACCTCATGCCCATCGTCGAGACGGGCCTGGGCGTGTCCAACCTGAAGGAGATCGCCGCCTGCCGCTCGCGCCTCCGGCGGCTCTCTTTCGGCGCGGGCGACTACACGCTCGACGTGGGCATGCGCTGGTCTCTGGATGAGGCGGAGCTGGCGCATGCGCGCGCGGCGATGGTGGTGGAGTCGCGCGCGGGCGGGCTCGAGCCGCCGGTCGATACGGTGTTCATCGAACTCCGCGAGACCGAGGCCTTCGAAGCCTCCGCGCGCCGCGCGCTGGCGCTCGGCTTCCAGGGCAAGCTCTGCATCCACCCAAGCCAGGTAGGGCCGGTCAACGACGCCTTTTCGCCAACGGAGGAGGAGACGGCGCGCGCGCGGCGCATCGTCGCGGCGTTCGACGAGGCCGAGGCCGCCGGCTCCGCCTCCATCCAGGTGGACGGCTATTTCGTCGATTACCCCATCGTCGAAAAGGCCCGCCGCACCCTGGCGCTGGCGGAACGCATCGCGGCGCGAGGTTGAGGGCGGTCACTCCTCTGATGAAGGCGGCTCCGCCCACGGAGGCGGGCGCTTTTGGTTGAAGGCGTCTATGCCGGCGCGGGCGGCGGGGGCGCGGAGTAGGGCGGCTATGGTGCGGGCCGCATCGTCCAGGGTTTCATCCACGGGGCGGTCGGAGGCGGAAATGACCAGGCGCTTGGCCTGTGCGACGGCCCCGGGCTCCGAGCGGCGGACCTGGTCCAGCACCTCGGCCAGCGCCGCATCGGCCTCTTCCCGGCTGGCGGCGAGGATGTGGGCGAGGCCGTCGCGGAGCGCGTCGCGGCCGTCCAGTATGGCGCCGGTCGCGACCAGCCGCCGGGTCCAGCCCTCGCCCATGCGCCGCACGATATGGGGGATGACCTGCGCCGGGATGAAGCCGGAGCGCGCCTCGGGCAGGCCGATCTTCGCGTCGTCACGGACAATCACGACATCGGAGCAGCAGGCCATGCCGAGGCCGCCGCCCGTGCAGGCGCCCTCGACCACGGCGATGACGGCCTGGGGCAGGGCGTTCAGCAGCTCCAGCACATGGCCCATCCTGCGATAGACGGGAAAGAGCGGGTCCGGATCCGCGGGCGGCGGGATGTCGCCCAGCATCGACATGTCGCCGCCCGCCGAGAACTGCCCGCCCTCGCCGCGCAGCACCACCGCGCGGGCATCCGACGCCTCGGCCTCGCGAAAGGCGGCCAGCAGCGCGTCCATCGTCTCCTGCGTGAGCGCGTTGCGGCGCCCGGGCCTTGTCAGCAGGACGTGCAGGGCGAGTCCCCGGCGTTCGACCCGAACCGGGCTCACGATGGAGACCCGAACCCACCTGCGCCGGGGGTCTCGACGCGGAGCCCTTCGCCGTCCCGCACGATGACGCCCGACGGCTTGATCTCAAGCGGGGTTTCGGCCCCGGAGCCGTCCAGAAGCGCGAACCGGCCCCGGCCGCCGGGCTCTCCGCCGGCGAGGCCCCAGGGCGCATTGGAGAAGCGTTCGCCCGCGCCGTTGAAGAGGCAATCATGCCCCACCGGCCGGACCACGCGATACAGTCCGCGCCCGCCCCGGAAACGCCCCGCGCCGCCCGAGCCTTCCAGCAGGCCGTATCTCTCTACCATCAGGGGATATTCAGTCTCGATGGCCTCGACCGGCAGATTGGAGGTGTTGGTGATGCCGACCTGCACGCCGTCCTTGCCGTGCCCGCCCGGCCAGCCGCCGGCCCCGCCGCCGAGCGTTTCGAGATAGAGGTAGCCTTCGCCCGTCCTGGGGTCGATGCCAGAGAAGACGGCGGTGGTGTTGGCGCCGTTGCCGGCCGCCGGCGCGCGGTCGGGCACGGCCGGCGCGAGCGCGCCGAACACGACGTCGATGATCCGCTGGCAGGTATGCGCCCGCGCCGCCACCGGGGCGGGGAAGACGGCGTTGAGCAGCGAGCCTTGCGGCGCGGAAATCTCCACGCAGTCGATCACGGACTGGTTGTTCGGCACTTCGGGATCCAGCAGCGCCTTGAGCGTGTAGGTGACCGCAGCGACGGTCGCGTTCATGGTCACATTGACGTTGCCCGGCACCTGCGGCGCGGTGCCGGAGAAATCGAAGCTCGCGCGTTCGCCCTTCTTCTCGACGGTCAGCACGATGGGGATGTCGCTGGTGTCGATGCCGTCATCGTCCATGACATCGTCGAAGCGGTAAGTGCCGTCCGGGATGGCGCGGATAGCGTCCGCCATACGGGCTGCGGTGCGGGCCAGCATGTCTTCAAAGGCAGCCAGCACGGTTTCGGCCCCGTAGGCCGCAACGGTCTCCGCCATGCGCCTCACGCCCAGATTGCAGGCCGCAACCTGCGCGAAGTAGTCCCCGCGCCGTTCGTTCGGCAGCCGCACATTCAGCAGCACGAGATCGAACAGCTCGCTTTGCAGTTCGCCCCGGCGGAACAGCTTGACCACCGGCACGCGCAGGCCTTCCTGGTAGATTTCCGACATGCCGCCGGCCATCGACCCCGGCGCCATGCCGCCGACATCGGCATGGTGGGCGATATTGCAGACCCAGGCGACGATGCGCCCGTCCGCGAACACCGGGGCGGCCATGTTGATGTCGGGCAGGTGCGTGCCGCCCGCGGTGTGCGGATCGTTGGCGATGACGATGTCGCCTTCCTCGATATCGTCGCCATAGCGCGCCAGCAGGCAGTCCATCAGCCCGCTCATGGACGCTATGTGGATCGGCAGCGACTGTTCCGCCTGCGCAATCAGACGGCCCCTTGCATCCATGATCGCGGTCGAGTGGTCGTGCCGCTCCTTGATGTTGGTCGAATAGGCGCTCTTCATCAGTGCGGCGAAGGTTTCGTCGGTGATCGAGCGGAGCGCGTTGGCCAGGATTTCGAGGCCGATGGGGTCGAGAGCGGTCATGCGACGATCCGTATGGTGAGGTTGCCATGGGCGTCCACCGCGGCGCTGTCGCCCGGATAGACGATGACGGTGGCGTCGAGCTGCTCGATGACGGCGGGGCCGGCGATGCGGCTTCCGGCTCCGAGAGAGGCGCGGTCGTAAACCGGCGTCTCCGGGAACTCCTGTCCCGCGAAGTGGACGGGCCGGCGTTCCTTCGGCGCGGGCGGCCCGTCGGCAGGCGGCAGCGTGGTCACGGGCGCCCGGTAGAGGCGGGCCTTCGCCGTCAGGCGCAGATTGACGATTTCGACCGGGTCCTCGGGATTGCGGAATCCGTAGGCGAATTCATGCGCGTCGAGGAAGCGGTCGCGCAAATCCCCAAGCCGGTCCGGCAGCGCCACGGCCAGCTCGAAATTCTGCCCGACATGGCGCATGTCGAGCGAGACCTCCGTCTGCCGGCCGTCCGTTGCCCCTTCGCCCGCGAACCACAGCCGGGCCTGCTCCTCCAATTCCTCCAGAATGGCGGCGATGCGAGGGAATATCTCGGGCACGACGGCGATGCGTTCGCTGCGGGTGAAGGTCTCGCGCAGGTCCGAGACCAGCAGCCCCTCGGCGCAGACGATGCCGGGCGCGGGCGGGACCAGGATTTCGCCGATCCCGATGCCGGCGGCGACATCGCGGGCGTGCAGCGGCCCCGCCCCGCCGAAGGCGGCCAGCACATAGCCGCGCGGGTCATGGCCGCGCTCGACCGAGACCGTGCGGATCGCGCGGATCATGTTGGCCGCGACGATGTCGAGCACGCCTTCCGCGGTACGCTCGACCGAGAGGCCGAGGCGCCGGGCCGCCGGCTCGAAGGCGGCGCGGGCCCTGCCTTCGTCGAGGCTCATGCCGCCGTCCAGCAGGCCGCGCGCGCTGAGCCGGCCGAGCAGCAGGTTGGCGTCGGTGACGGTCGGCTCCGTGTTTCCCCTCCCGTAGCAGGCGGGGCCGGGGTCGGCGCCGGCGCTCTGCGGGCCGACCTTCATCAGCCCGTCGCGGTCGAACCAGGCGATGGAGCCGCCGCCCGCGCCGATGGTCGCAATGTCGATCTGCGGCAGGCGGATGGGAAAGCCCGCCACGGCCCGCTCGTAAGCGATGTCCGCCTCGCCGTCCCGGATGAGCGCCATGTCGGCGCTGGTGCCGCCCATGTCGAGCGTGACGAGATCGCGCAAGCCGGCGCTCCGCGCGGCGTGGATTGCCCCGACGACGCCGGCCGCCGGACCGGAAAGGGCGGTGCGGACCGGAAAGGCGCGCGCGCGCTCCACCGACATCAAGCCGCCGCTCGACTGGTTGATGCCGAGGCTGGCGCGGGGCGCGACCGGGGAGAGACCGTCTTCCAGCCGGCCGAGATAGCGGTCCATCACGGATTGCAGATAGGCGTTCACGGCCGTGGTCGAGAAGCGCTCGAACTCGCGGAACTCGGGCTGCACCTCGGAGGAGAGCGAGATATGCAGCTCCGGCAGCGCTGCGCGAAGCGCGTCGGCCAGCGCCCGCTCATGCGCGCCGTTCAGATAGGCGAACAGGAAGCAGACGGCGCAGGCTTCAGCCCCGCTGGCGCGGACCGCCTCGACGGCCGCCCCGATGTCCGCGGCGCTCGGCGCGCGCACCGGTCCGCCCGCCGCATCCATGCGCTCGGCAAGCTCGAAGCGCCGCTCCGGAGGCACGGGCGGCGCGGGAAAGGTGCGGCGAAAATCGTACATGTGCGGGCGGACCTGCCGGCCGATCTCCAGCAGGTCCCGGAAGCCTTCGGTTGTCACCAGCGCCACTTTGCCGCCCTTGCCCTGGAGCAGCGCATTGGTCGCGACTGTCGTGCCGTGCGCGAGGCGGGAGATCGCGTCCAATCCGAGTCCGCAGGCGTCCGCCATTTCCCGGAGACCGTCGAGGATGGCGCGGCTCGGGTCGTCCGGCGTCGACGGGCGCTTGAAGATGTGGACCTCGCCGGTGCGGTCGTTGACGGCGGAGAAATCGGTGAAGGTGCCGCCGACATCCACTCCGACGATCCAGGACCCGCGCTCAGGCCTATTCACGGCTCGACCCTGCCATGTGAAATTCCCCCTTGGCGTCACCCGCGGGGCGCCACTCCGAGTTGACGGCCTCCGGCAATGTGCATGTGCACATGCGGGACTTCCTGGTTGCCGTGGCGGCCGTTATTGCAGGTCGCCCGGTAGCCGCCGTCGGTGACCCCCTCGGCGCGCGCGACCGCCGCCATGGCGCGCACCCAGTCCGCAAGTTCCGCGTCGCTGCCCCGTTCGGCGAAATCGTGCAGGTTCTCGTATGGCCCCTTGGGAATCACCAGCACATGCGTCGGGGCCTTCGGGGCGATGTCGCGGAAGGCGAGCGCATGATCGCTCTCATACACCTTGTCGCAGGGAATCTCGCCGCGCAGGATACGCGCGAAGATGTTGCCGTCATCATAGCTCATCGGGATTGCTCGCTTGCATCGGGTCTGCCTTCGCGCCGGGCCAGCGCAGCGCGCACATCGTCCGGCGTCACACCCGCGTCGGCCCAGAGCACGAGCAGGTGGTAAAGGAGGTCTGCGCTTTCCTCGACCAATCGGTCCCGGTCGCCTCGTATCGCCTCGATAACCGTCTCGACGGCTTCCTCTCCCACCTTCTGCGCGATCTTCTCCCGGCCCTGGAGGAAATAGCGCGCCGTGCGGGAGGTCTCCGGATCGGCGCCGCGCCGGCTTTCTATGACGGCATAGAGCCGGTCGAGGATGTCTCTCTCGTTCATGCGCCGGGCTCCGGGCGCACCGCGATGCCGGCCGCCGCCATGGACCGCTTGGCTTCCGCGATGCTGTAGATCCGGTCGTGGAAGATGGAAGCGGCGAGAACGGCCGAAGCATGGCCTTCCGCCACGCCCTCCGCCAGATGGTCGAGCGAGCCCACTCCGCCGGATGCGATGACCGGCACCGGCACCGCGTCGGCGACCGCGCGGGTGAGAGCCAGGTCGTAGCCGTCCTTGGTGCCGTCCCGGTCCATGGAGGTCAGCAGGATTTCCCCGGCCCCGAGCGAGACCATGCGCTCCGCCCAGCCGACCGCCTCCATGCCGGTCGGGCGGCGCCCGCCATGGGTGAAGACCTCCCAGCGGCCGGGTCCTGTGCGCTTCGCATCGACCGCAACCGTAATGCACTGCGTGCCGAACTTCCGGGCGGCTTCGCGCACGAATTCCGGTCGGGAAACGGCAGCCGTGTTTATGGAGACCTTGTCGGCGCCGGCCAGCAGCAGGCTGCGGATATTCTCCACCGTGCGGATGCCGCCGCCCACCGTCACCGGCATGAAGCAGCGGTCGGCCGTGCGGCGCACCACATCGAGGATCGTATCCCTCTGCTCGTGGCTCGCGGTGATATCCAGGAAGCAAAGCTCGTCGGCGCCCGAAGCGTCGTAGAACTGCGCCTGCTCCACGGGATCGCCCATATCGCGCAGGTCCACGAAATTGACGCCCTTCACGACCCTGCCGGCATCGACATCCAGGCAGGGGATGACGCGCACGGTCAACATTCGTCGCCGTTCGCAATACGCAAGGCGGTCGCCGCGTCGATCCGCCCGTCATAGAGCGCGCGCCCGCAGATCACGCCTTCGATACCCGACTCCCGCTCGGCGTAGATGGCACGGAGATCGTCGTGGTCCGCAACCCCGCCGGACGCGATGACCGGGGTGGTCAAGGCCCAGGCAAGGTCCACCGTCGCATCCATGTTGACGCCGCCGAGCGCCCCGTCACGGGCGATATCGGTGAAGACGATGGCGGCAACCCCGGCGTCCTCGAAACGGAGCGCAAGGTCGAGCGCCGGCGTTTCCGAGGTTTCCGTCCAGCCCCGCGTGGCGACCATGCCGTCGCGCGCATCGATGCCGACCACGATCCGGTCCGGGAACCGGCGGCAGGCGGAGCGGACCAGCGCCGGGTCGGAGAGCGCCGCGGTGCCGAGCACGACCCGGCGCACGCCCTTGCCGAGCCACATCTCGATAGTCGCCATGTCGCGAATGCCGCCGCCGAGCTGCACCGGCAGATCGACCGCGCCGAGCACGGCCTCCACGGCATCGGCATTGACAGGTTCGCCCTCCACCGCGCCGTTCAGGTCCACCAGGTGCAGCCACGCAAATCCCGCCGCCTCGAAGCGTCCGGCCTGGTCGGCCGGGTCGTCGTTGAACACCGTCACCCGGCCCATGTCGCCCTGGACGAGACGCACGCAGGTGCCGTCCTTGAGGTCGATAGCGGGGAAGACGATCATCCGTCCCGCCGTTTTCCCGCAGGCGGCACGTCCTTGTAGAAATAGATGCCCGGCACCCAGCGGCCGCGGACATAGGCGTATTTCGGGTGGACGCCCCAGCGCCGGTAGCCGAGCGACTCATACATGGCGATCGCCTGCGTCTGGGTTTCCCGCACATCCAGGTTGATGACCTTGAAGCGGCGTTTCCTGGCTTCGGCCTCGACGGCCTGCATCAGCAGGCTGCCGACCCCCATGCCGCGCGCCCAGGGCGCGACGAACAGGTGCATCACCGCGACGATCGACTTCTGGGCCTCGTTGTTGCGCGGCGGCGTCACCATCTGCACGGAGCCGCAGATCGCGCCCTCGCGCCGCGCGACGAACAGGCTGCGCTCCGGCACCAGCAGCACGCCCTGCCAGTAGCGCTCGAGCCAGCTGCGTTCGGGCGGGGACACGAACCCGAACCCGCCGCCGTCCAGAATCGCCGCGTCCGTCGCCTCGCAGAGATCGAGCAGGTCGGTCTCGCTGAGCGATGTGAGGCGTTCCACTTGAATTTCGTCCATCTCAGGGCCGCCAGTCGAGGAAGTTCGCGAGGAGACGCAACCCATATACCTGGCTTTTCTCCGGATGGAATTGCGTGCCGATCAAATTGCCGCGACCGACGACGGCAGCCAACGGGCCGCCATGGTCGCTTGCGGCCAGCATGTGTTCTTCGTCCGCCGGCTCGAAGCGGTAGGAATGCACGAAATAGACGTAGCCGCCGGACCGGAGGCCGGCCAGCACCGGATGGTCCGCGACTTCGGACAGGCCGTTCCAGCCCATGTGCGGCACCTTGAAGGCCGGGTCGCCCGGCTTCAGCGCCACAACGCTGCCGGGCAGCCATCCGAGGCCCTCATGGACGCCGTGCTCAAGCCCCCGCTCCGCCATCAACTGCATCCCGACGCAGATGCCGAGGAATGGTCGGCCCCTGGCGACCACCGCCTCCTCCAGTGCCTCGACCATGCCGTCCAGGCCGAACAGGCCGGACCGGCAGTCGCCGAAGGCGCCGACGCCCGGCAGCACGATCCGGTCGGCGGCGGCGACTTCGTCGGGGTCGGAGGTCACGACCACCCGGCCCCCTTCGCCGTTCTCGTCGAGCGCGCGCGCGAACGCCTTTTCGGCCGAGCGAAGGTTGCCGGACCCGTAATCGACGATGGCGACGGTCACGGCGCCGCCCGGGCCAGAAAGCGGGCCTCCGCATCGGCGGCGTTCCGCCCGGTCATAAGCGCCGCCTCGGAGAATCCCCGCCGGCGCAGGCTCCAGCGCGCCAGGTCGTTGCCCTCGAAGCCGGCAACAAACGCCGCCAGCAGCAGCAGCGGGAGCGACAGCCAGGGCGCGCCCGGCAGAACGGCCGCCGCAAAGATCGCGAGAATGCCCGCGGCCACCGCCCAGTCGCCGCGCCATGCCGCCCACAGCGGCCCGAAGAACAGGCCCGGCCAGCAGAAGCCTTCCTTGACGGCGCGAAGCTGCGGCTCTTCCAGCACGCCCCGGCTGCGGCGATGGACCGAATAGATACGCATGGCGCCGTCAGAGGCTGCCCTTGGTGGACGGCACGGCGTCGCTCCGGCGGGGATCGATCTCCATTGCCGTGCGCAGCGCCCGCGCCAGCGCCTTGAAGCAGGCCTCGACGATATGGTGCGTGTTCGTGCCGTAGAGGCATTCGACATGCAGCGTCGCGCCGGCATGTTGCGCGAAGGCCTGGAACCACTCCCGGAAGAGTTCCGTGTCCATCATGCCGAGCTTCTGCGCGGGAAGCTCCACATGCCAGATGAGGTAGGGCCGGTTGGACAGGTCGAGCGCAACGCGCACGAGAGCTTCGTCCATCGGCACATAGGCATGGCCGTAGCGCCTTATGCCCTTGCGGTCCCCGAGCGCTGCGGAGACGGCCTGCCCGACGGCGATGCCGGTGTCCTCCGTGGTGTGGTGCGCATCGATATGCAGATCGCCCTTCGCGGCCAGGTCGAGATCGACGAGGCCGTGCCGGGCCAGTTGCTCCAGCATGTGGTCGAGGAAGCCGACGCCCGTCGAGACGCTGTACCGGCCCTCGCCGTCCAGGCGAATCCGGACATCGATCTCGGTTTCCGTCGTCTTCCGCGCTATCGACGCTTCGCGCATGGGAGCCGGGCCTCAAGGGGGGGCGTTGCCGCGTCCTTTTAGAGCATGAGCGCGGTGTTTTGAACCGAGGCGGTCAGGCCATGCCGACAGGCTCGTCGAACGCTTCCAGGACATCGCCCGGCCGCGCATGCACCATCTCCTCCAGTTCGCGCCGTAGCGCGGCCGCGCCCGGATCGTCGAAACGGTTGTCCATTTCATGCGGGTCGTTTGCGAGGTCGTAAAGCTCGCCCGCGCCGGAACCCAGCTCCAGGGTCAGCTTCGCCGTCCTGGTGCGCACCGTGCGCAGCTCCAGCGGCACGCCGCAGCGGCTCGCATTCACGTTCCACTCGCTGTAGGCCACCTCGCGCCCGGCGCCCGGCGCGTTCTCGAACAGGCCGCGCAAGCTCCCGGACTGGGCGCGCTCGTCGAGCGCCGTGCCGGCGTAGTCGCAGAAGGTCGCGGGCAGGTCCAGGGTGGAGACCGGGTCCTTCGCCACCCGCCCGGCGGGAATGCCGGGCCCGCGCGCGATGAGGCCGACGCGCAGCAGCGCCTCGTAGGGCGTCGGCCCCTTGAGGTAGAGGCCGTGGTCGCCCAGCAGGTCGCCATGGTCGGTCGAATAGACGACGATGGTGTTGTCGCGCATGCCCAGCCGGTCGAGTTCGACGAGGATGCGCCCGACCGAGTGGTCGATGAGCGAGACCATGCCGTAATAGTTCGCCGTCATCTCGCGCAGCTGCGCCTCGGTCTGGTCCGGCACGCGCGACAGCTTCGCCCGGAAGTCCCGGAGGCTCGGGTCGGCGAGGGCCGGTTCCCTCTCCAGCGAGGCCCGGTGCCACCAGGGGCGCCGGTCCAGGTCCTTTTCGCCCTCCACCGGCAGTTCCACCTCGTCCGGATGGTGCAGCAGGCTCCAGGGCTCCGGACAGTCGAAGGGATGGTGCGGGTCCGGGAACGAGACCCAGGCGCAACAGGGCGTGCCGGCCTTCCGGTTCTGCAGCCATTCGATCGTGCGGTCCGCGCACCATGCGCTGCTGTGGACCGCGGCCGGCATGGCGGAACTCCAGGTCTGCGCCGCGCCCGTGCCCGGCTGCGTCTCGGCCGCCCAGAGGTCGAATATGTCGGGATAGCCGGACTCCTCGAACGCCCAGCGCTCGAAATGCTGGCCGTTCGGCGGCGTGAAGGCGTCCCTGCGATGGTGGAACCAGTGCCCGAGCACCATCAGCTCGACATGGCTGAAGCCCATATAGGGCCCGAACCAGGACGGGTCGAAACCGGCCGTGCTGTGGCTGCATTCCGGCGTGCCGGTCGGCGCGAAGGTGCTGCTGGTCGCGAAATGCGCCTTGCCGATGAAGGCCGTGTCATAGCCCTGCGCATTGAGGGCGGTGGCGAAGCCGCGCTCGCCCACATCCGGGCGCAGGTCGATGCCGTTGTCCGCCACGCCGTGGGTCAGCGGCAGCAGGCCGGTCAGCATGGACGCCCGCGACGGCTGGCACACCAGGTTCGGCGTGATGCAGGCGTCGAAATGCGTCCCCTCCGCCGCCAGCCGGTCCAGATGCGGCGTCTTCACGCGCCGGCCGGCAAAGCCGTAGCAGTCCGCGCGCTGCTGGTCGGAGGTGATGAAGAGGATGTTCGGCCTGTCGGACATGACGCCTCGCCCTGGAGGAGTGGGATGGGGATCAGTCGGATGCCGCGTCGGCTTCCCTGGCGGCGGCGCGCTCGCGCTTCTGCCGGAGCGGCACGCGAATGCCGAAATGCCAGACGAAGAACAGCGTGAGCAGCAGGAAGGCGAGCGAAATCGGGTTGGTCAGCAGGACGGTCAGGTCCGCCTTGTTGATAAGCACCGTCTGCCGGAGATAGATCTCGAAATTCTCGCCGAGCAGGAAGCCGATCACCAGGCAGACGATGGAGAAGCCCGCCTTGCGCATCAGGTAGCCCACACCCGCGAACAGGAACAGCATGCCCACGTCGAACATGGAGTTGGTCGGGATATAGACGCCGACCACGCAGAGCAGTACCACCGTCGGCAGCACGATGTGCTTCGGGATCTTTACGAACTGGACCCAGATGCGGATGCCGACGCGCCCGATGATGAGATGGGCGAGATTGGCCATCAGCATCGACGCGAAGATGGAATAGATCAGCTCCGCGTGGTTCACCATCATCAGCGGCCCCGGCACGACGCCGTGGATCATGAACGCGCCGATGAGCAGCGCCGCCGCCACATTGCCGGGAATGCCGAGCGCGATGGTGGGGATGAGGTTGGAGCCGACCACGGCGCTGTTCGCCGCTTCCGTCGCCTGGATGCCCTCGAGCTCGCCCTTGCCGAAATTGTCCCCGCGCGGCGAGGCGCGCCGGGCGGCGCCGTAGCCGAGGAAGGCGGCGAGCGTGACGCCGAGGCCCGGCAGGATGCCGACGCCGGTGCCGATGCAGGCGGAGCGGATGAGCGTCTTCCAATTGCCCCAGAATTCCCGGGGCGCGATGCGGTTCTCGGCCCGGAACTGCGAGGCCGGCGGCAGGGGAGGCGGGGGCGGTTTGCCGCGGTCGCGGCGCATGTCGTAGAGTTGCGAGAGGACGGAACTCAGCGCCAGCGTGCCGATGGCGAAGGGCAGGAGCGGAATGCCGTCATAGAGGTAGATGGTGCCGAAGGTCATCCGCTCCGTCGAGTCCACCGGGTCGAGGCCCCAGGTGCTGAGGAAGAGGCCGAGCGCCGCCGCGATCAGCCCCTTGACGAGCGAGCGGCCCGCCAGCGCGGCGATCATGGTGAAGGAGAAGAGGATGATCGTGGTGAGCTCGTTGGGCCCGAAGGTCAGCGCGATGGCCGCGAAGGGCGCGGCGAGCAGGATGAGCACGATGTCGGAAAAGGTGTCGCCGAAGACGGAGGAGTAGAGCGCCGTCTTCATCGCCTTTTCCGGCCGGCCCTGCCTGGCGAGCGGGTAGCCGTCGAGCGCGGTCGCCGCCGCTTCCGGCGTTCCGGGCGCATTGATGAGGATGGCCGGGATCGCCCCGCCCGAGGTGCCGCCCTTGTTGATGCCGACCAGGAAGGCGATGGCGGCAAGCGGCGTGAAATAGAAGGTGATCGGGATCAGCATGGCGAGCGCGGTGACGCTGCCGAGCCCCGGCAGCACGCCGAAGATGATGCCGAGCACGATGCCGACGCAGATATAGGCGAGGTTGACGAGCGTGAACGCGGCCTCGAAGCCGCCGATCATGCTGTTGAGTATGTCCATGCGACGCGCCCGTTCCCGCCGCGCTCAGCGCCAGAAGGCGGGGAGTTCGGTGTTGAAGAACTGGTAGGCCGCCTGCGAAAGCACGATCGGCGTGGCGAGCGAGACCAGCGCGATGGTCCAGGGGTTGCGCGCTCCGACGAACAGCATCGTCGCGACAAGGAAGAGCGTCATGGCCGGCTCGAAGCCCACATGCTCGATCAGGAACCAGGAGGCGCAGGCGACCGCCGACCAGATGAGCAGGTTGAGCAGCACATGCCGGCTGGCGCCCGTCGCGTCCTCGCCGAACTCCTCGTCCAGATGGTCGTCGCCGGCCTCGACCTTCCTGCCGCCGAAAAGGGCCTGCGCCGTCATGACCGCCGCCAGGATCAGGCAGGCCCCGATGGCGATGGACGGCACCAGCGACGGCGCCAGGTCGAGCTCGCTGTCGGGCGGGTAGGTGTTGTCCGGAATCACCCAGAACAGGCACCAGAGCGACGCCAGGACCAGCAGCACGCCCGCCCATATGTGGGTCGTCCTCAAGGGCGCGGCCTCATGCGGCTGTGCTTCCTGCGTTCATGTCGTCCCCTTCGTCATGGCCGGTCGCCCCCTTCCGCCATACCCCGGCGCCTCCTCCGTCATGCCCGATCACTCCCTTCGTCATGCCCGGAACAAGTCCGGACATGACGAGGAAAAGGCATGACGATATACGATACGGGAAGAGGGCCGGAGCGCCCGGAGGCACCCCGGCTCCCCCCGGCCCCGGGGCCTATTGCATCGATGCGAGGACTTCCTCGAGGCTCTTCGTGACATCGGCCACAAAAGCGTTCATCTCCGACGAGGGAATGAAGCGCTTCGGGAACTGGATGTTCTCCAGAACCTGGGTGAAGTCCGGATCGTCCATCGCCGCCTTGACCGCCGCTTCCAGCTTCGCCGCGATCTCGTCGGAAATCCCCGCCGGGGCGATCAGGATGGAATTGCCCGGCATGGCGATGCCGTAGCGATCCTGAGTCGTGGGCGCGTCGGGGTCCTTCGCCAGGCCGTCCTTCAGGAAGGAGGCCAGCACGATCATCTTGTCGCCGTGCTTCTGGTGGATGCCGCCGCTATAGGCGAAGTCGATCTTCCCGCCGAGCAGGAACGGCACCATCTCGCCGCCGCCGCGCGTCGGGATCGCCGTCCACTGCACGCCTTCCTTCGCGGCGATATAATTGATGAAGGTCTTCGACATGCCGCCCATGTCCGCGACATTGAGCGGATTGGTCTTCGAATATTCCAGCAACTCGTCGAGCGTCTTGAACGGCTTGTCCGGCGTGGCGATGAGCGCCAGTTGGTATTCGCTCACGCCCGCGATGATCCGGACGTTATCCGGCTTGTAGGCGACATCGTCCTTGGTCATCGGGTTCCAGATCAGGTTGCCGAGGTCGGTATAGGCGATGGTGTGGCCGTCGGGCTTCGCCTTGGAAAGGAAGGTCACGCCCACCGCGCTGCCGGCGCCGGGCCGGGTCTTCACCACGACCGTGCCGCCGAGCTCCTTGCCGAGCGCCTTGGATAGCACCATGGACATGGTGTGCGTGGTGCCGCCGGCCTTGTAGGGCACGATCAGCGTAATCGGCTTGTCCGGATATGCGCCGGCGCTTCCGGCGATCCCCGCGAAGGCCGTTGCCGCCGCGGCGGCCAGTGCAATTCGTTTCAGCATGTTGTCTCCCTGCCTCTCCGTTGGTTCCCGTGATCGGTCTCCCTGCCGGGGCTCATGCTTCGACGACGAGGATCTCCTCATTGTCGAAATAGTCGGAGCGCAGCACGGGACTGCCCTCCGTCACCTCCAGCAAATCCTCCATGTGGTAGCCGCACTTCCCGACCCACCGCACACGAGTCTCGATCGTGCTCATCATACCCGGCTCGAAGGCCATGTCCTCATGCGGGCTGATGAGCGGGCGCTCATGCACCAGCAGGCCGAGCCCGTGGCCGTTATGCGCGTAAGGGAAAGGGATGCCGTGGCGCTCATGCAGCAC
The DNA here is from genome assembly GCA_022824105.1 of Alphaproteobacteria bacterium. Lineage (GTDB taxonomy): Bacteria > Pseudomonadota > Alphaproteobacteria > Bin95 > Bin95 > Bin95. The sequence goes on along the minus strand of JAJEAZ010000693.1, from coordinate 1,200 downwards.
GGTCGCGCGTTCGAAGAGCTGGCGCCCAGTATTGCCCGGCCGGACCATGTCGATCAATTCGTGGTGGATTTCGCGCAGCCGCGACCACCAGGACCGGTCCTCATCGTTGAGAGGCCCGAGCTTGGCCGTGCGGCCGACATTCGAGTAGTAGCGCCCGTAGCGCCCGCCCGCGTCGGCCTTCAGTATGTCGCCGCGCTGCACGCGGTAGTCCGATGGGTCCTTGTGAGGAAAGCCGGTGTTGGGCCCGCCGTTGATATGGGTGAACGCCACCGACTCCGCGCCGTGGCGCAGGATGCCGTCGGCGAGGCGGAAGCACATGTCGCGCTCCGTGTCGCCGGGCCGCGTCGCGAGAAAGGCTTCCTTCAGCGCGCGTTCGGTGCCCCGGAAGCCTTCGGCGAGGCGCTCGCGCTCGCGCGGCGTCTTGATGACGCGGGCGCGGTCGAACACCGGCTCCGCGCGCCCGAAACGCGCATTCGGCAGCAATGACCGCAGGCGCTCGTAATAGACCGCCGGCAGATAGTCGAGCTCGAGCCCCACATACCCGCGCGAGGCGCCCAACTCGTCGATCACCTCCGCCAGCATGTCCACGGGCGAAGTGACGAACTCCTTGTAGGCGCGGATGTCGGTAATCCAGCCCTCTTCCCGCGCAAAGCCTTCCTCCACCCGGCAGAGGATGAAGACCGGCTCGCGCACCCCATCCCAGACGACCAGCGCCAGCCGGTCGCGGATATCGACCTGCGTCGAGATGAAGACGTCGCTCGTATAGAGCACGTTCTCCGGCGAAGCGGCCACCACGAGGTCGAATTCGCTCGCCTGGACCAGCCGCTTCAGCCTGGGCAGGTCGCCGAGCGCATCCTCCATCCGTTTCGCCAACGGGCAGCCTCCGGAAGGTCAAACCGAGCGCGGACCCTAGCAGACGGCCGGCCGGCCCGGAAGCCTGCCTGCCGGCCTCGGTCCTGGCGGCAGTTTCAGCGTTCGAGCCTGCTATCCACCGGCTGCGGCGGTGTTCGGGTCATGGCTTGTCCCCTGTCCCCTTTCCGTCTTGCCTGAACGCCCTCCTTCGACAGGCTCAGGACAGGCTTTTCCGTCATGCCCGGACTTGTTCCACTGCTGTCCGGTTTAGCCATTGGGCGAAGCCGAGCGGGGGTTTTGGACGCGCGCAACGGCTCCTGTCCCCTCGCTTTCCACCGTGCCTGAATG
>JAJEAZ010000103.1 GCA_022824105.1 Alphaproteobacteria bacterium | reverse complement strand
AGGCCTCCAGCTCGTCCTCGTCGATGGCCCAGGCGCAGTCGAGCAGGAAGTCCTCGATCCGCTGCCGCGTCTCCGCGTCGATCATGCGTAGCCCATCAGGCCGCGATAGCCGCTCCAGAAGCCCCGGATCGAGACTTCCGTGGCGCGCGAGCTTTCGCTGGACTCGAGCCCGCGCCCGCCCATCTCCAGCACGGCCGCGGCGTCGCCGCTGCCCCTGGTGCCGCGCTGGACGAACTCGTTGATGCAGCCGTCCTCCAGCGAGACCAGCCCGGCCGCGCCCGTCAGGTTCGCCTGCAGCACGCGCATGGCCGTCATCTCCTCGCTGTCGTCGGCATAGCCCAGATAGGTCCAGACGAGCTCGGTCTCCTCCAGCCCGCGCGGCACGAAATTGCGCACGCAGAGCGAGTTCAGGGTGAAATGCACCGCCAGCGTCGGGAAGATCGACTGGACCGAGTGCGTAATCCCGTCGTCGAATTCGTCCTCGGTCTTCAGCAGCGCCGGGCCGTTCAGCTTCGAATCGTAGCTGGCGGAATGGACCTTGGCCTCCCTGTATTCCGCCGCTTCCTCCAGGGTGGCGCGCTTGGCGTAGCTGATATGGTGCCAGGGCGTGCCCTCCGAGAGCAGGATGCCGCCGTCCATGTCCAGCCGGTTCACCTTGAAGGTGGTGTAGAAGGTGTGCAGCAGGGTGGCGTGGTAGGAATCGCGGACATTCTCGGCGTAGAGCTTCCAGTTGTTGTGGATGATCTGGCTGTGGGCGCCGAGCACCTTCAGCGGGCGCGAACCGAGATTGCGCTTGAGGAAATGCGCCATGGTCGGCCCGACCCACTCCTCGACCGGCGGCATGTCCGGCTCGAAGGTGCCGAAGACAAGCCCGCAGAATGTCTCGACGCGGATCGGCTGCATGCGGTGCCGCGCGGGGTCGAAATCCTCCGGCATGCCGCCCTTGCCCTTCAGCCCGCCCCGGAAGGCCACGCCGCGCAGCCGCCCGTCGAGATGGTAGGTCCAGGAGTGGTAGATGCAGGAGAAGTGCTTGCGGTTGCCCCGCTCGGCGAGGCAGACCAGCGCGCCCTTGTGCGCGCAGCGGTTGACCATGCCGCGCAGCGCGCCCGTCTCATCCCGCGCGACCACGATGGGCGTCTCGCCGATGAAGGCGGTGCGGAAGTCGCCGGGCTCCGCCACCTCCAGCTCCAGGCAGAGATAGTTCCAGACCGGCCCCCGGAACAGCCGCTCCTGCTCCAGCGCATAGACTTGCGCGTCCGAGAACAGCCGGTACGGCACGCGGGAAACGCCGCCCTCCGGCCAGGCCGGCATGACGCCGCCCGGAGTCGCGGTCATGGTCATTGCGGCAGCTCCTTCAGCGCCGCGGCGATGGCGCTGCGCTGGCTGTTGGACGCGGCCGGCATCGGCCGGCGCGGCAGGCCGCCGGCAAGGCCCTGGAAGTCGAGCGCCGCCTTGACCGCCGCCGGCAGGTTGTCGTCGATCATCGCGTTCCAGAGCGCGAGCAGGCGCAGGTGCAGGTCGAGCGCCGCCGGGTGGTCGCCGTCCGCCACCGCGTCCCAGAGGTTCACGCAGGCCCGGGGCGCGGCCGTCAGGATGGCCGCGACCGCGCCGTGCGCGCCGAGCGTGAAGGAGGGATACATGAGCGCATCGACCGCGCTCATGATGCGCGCGCCCTCGGGCGCGGTCGCCATCAGGTCGGCGAACAGCTTGAGGTCGCCCGCGCTCTGCTTGACGCCGGCCACGCCCGGAATGTCCGTCATGATCTCGACCAGCAGTTCCGGCGAGAGATAGGTCCACGGCACGACATTGTAGATGATGATGGGCGAGGCGACGGCGTCGGCCATCTCGCGGAAATGCTCCTTCATGTGGGCGTCGTCGGGCCGGAAGAGGTAATGCACGGGCGTCACCTGCAGCGCGGCCGCGCCGGCGTCGGCCGCCGCCCGGCCGCGCTCGATGGCCTGCGCCGTCGAATCGACGATGATCCCGGCGACGACGGGCGCGCGCCCGTCCGCCTCCTCGACCGCGATGGCCGCCAGCCGGCGCACCTCGCCGGTGGAGAGCGCATGGCCCTCGCCCGTGCTGCCCGCGACCGCAAGGCCGTGGACCCCGGCGTCGAGCAGGAAGCGCGCCTCCGCCCGGAACGCCGCCTCGTCGATGGCGCCGTCTGCCGAAAACGGCGTCGTCATGGGCGGCACGATGCCCCGGATTGCCCCGGCGTCGAACTGCGTCATTCCCTGCCTCCTTGCCGCCCGGACTGTAGCAAAACCCCCGCCCCGCACAATGGCCGCCGCCGCCGCCCCGCCGTCACCCCCGCCGCCCCGCCGTCACCCCCGCGAAGGCGGGGGGCCATCCCTGACTCGCGCCGCAGCCGCAGCCGGCGGAGAACGGGATCGACCGCCGAAGCTGCCGCGCCGTTCAGGGATGGACCCGGCTCGGGGGCCGGGGTGACGGTGGTGCGCAACAATCGCCCCCGCAACGCCGCCGCAGCCCCTTCCGTCACCGCCGCACCACCACCGTCACCGCCGCAGCACCGCCGTCACCCCCGCGAAGGCGGGGGGCCAGCTATGGCCCGCGCCGCAGCCGCAGCCGGCGGAGAACGGGATCGACCGCTGAAGCTGCCGCGCCGTTCAGGGTCCCGGATCGGGTCCGGGATGACGACATGGACCCCCGCTTTCGCGGGGGTGACGAAAGGGAGCGCAGGGGCGCCGGGCGGGAGGGGAGCAAGGCGAACGCCCCCTTCGCCGCCCCGGACCCCGCCCGGCCCGGCCGCGTTGCGGCGCGAATCGGGGGCGGTTGCTGCGGATAAGCGGCGCGCATCGGCCCGCCCCGGCCCGGCAACGCCTCGTAGCCGCCACCGCTGGCGCGCGGGTTTTTCGCCCCTCCCTCATAATAATCTTGATTTGGAATTTGATTATGTAGTTTTATCTTGAATTGGAAATTGAAGCCGGTATGATTCCGCTTCACTACGGGGCCTCAAACACGGGGCCTCTCCACAGATTGAGCAAGAGGGGAGCCTCGTTGAAATGACCTCGCGAACGAAACTCTGGGCGCTTTCAGCAGGCGCCCTCGCGCTGTCGCTGGCGCTCGCCGGCTGCGGCGGCGGTGGAAGCAGCGGCAGCCCGGCGGCCACGAACACGGGCGGCGGCGAAGCCCCGCCCCTGGCCACGCCGGCTCCGATGCAAGTGTCGCTGGCCAGTGTGACGATGGACGGCGGTAATGTTGGCTACGTGGCGCCGATGGCCACCGGCGACGACCCGATCGACATCGACGCGGGCGAGTCGGAGACCAGGGGCTCCGTCACATTCACCTGCGCGCCGGACGGCGACGATTGCACGGTCATGGTGGCGGCCGACGGCTCGGTCACCTCGACCGGCGGCACGGTCACCGCGGCGAACTCCATGACCTACCAGACTGCGCTCGACAATGAGGCGAAGAGAGTGACGGCGCTCGCCAAGGAAACTGCCTTGCGCGAAAAGGTCGCCGCTTTGCAGCCGATTGCCGGCGACGCTGATACGGACGGCTCGGCCCTGATGATGGCGGCGAAATATGCCGCCCTGATCGGGACGGAAAAGTCCGACGGCGATTCCCTGGTGGCGAAGAACAACGCCGCGATGGTGCTGAAGGCCAAGTCGGATCTGGAGGACGCCATCGACGCAGCCAAGATGGCCAGGACGGAGGCCATGACCGCCAAGGACGGCCTTGACGCTAGCCAGACGGATCTCATCGGCACGCTTACTGCGGTGATCGAAAGTGCGAACACGGCCATCACGGAGGCTCAGAAGATCCTCGACGCTACCGGCACGGGCTCTCTCGCATCGTCTGTCGAGATGGTCACCGGCGGCGACGAGGACAACTTGAAAACCGCCGACGACACGGGCATGGCAGTGGCCGAGGCGGTCGCCGAGGCGCTCGTACCCACCGAGACCGCAGGCGACTCAACCGCCGCCAACGGCGCTGGCCTCCGGGTTTCCCATAGCAACACTGCCGCTCCCACTGACGCGGACGCGACTACGGCGATGTCCGTCGGCGCTGCAGAAGTCCGTGCAGCCGGCAACCAGGTCAGCAAGGCGAACAAGTATGAGGCCGTCAGCCGTCATCCCGATAGCAAGACCTGGGAAATGATCGTTGGCGATCTCGTAATGGACAAGGCCGTCAATAACGTTCCAACGAAGGTTGCAAGTTGGGATAGCAAGATGGCGGCGGTTGATCCCACTACGAACGTCGCGATCACCACTACCGATGGCGATTATACAGCCGTCACGACCGGGATTGCCGTCGGCTATATGGGCATTCCTGGAATGGCCTATTGCCTCGGCACAGACTGCGAAGTGGAGTCCAACGCCGACGGCGATAAAATGCTGACGGGAAGCTGGTACTTCACCCCGGACTCGATGACGGCCCACTACAAGAAGGCTGCGGACGAGACGGTGTATACCGCAGACACCATGTTTGCGACGTACGGTCACTGGCTGGTGGTCGACGACTCCGACGACACCTCTACCACTGGTGTAGATGAGGAGGGTCAGGTCTATGTCCTCACCTACGCTTACGCTCCCGCCTTTGACACCACCAATGCTGATGCTATCTGGGGCGAAAGGTCGCCAGGCACACCTGCCAGCGAACAGGCCACCTACACAGGCATGGCTGCAGGCCGTTCGGTCCACATGGTCTCCAACACGGATGTGGCGATTACCGAGACCCACTCGGGCAGGTTCACGGCCAATGTGGAGTTGACGGCGAAATTCGGGGCTTCTCCGATGCTCGAAGGCATGGTGTCCGGGTTCACGAGCGACAATCCCGACGCTGTGGACTCGAGCTGGACGGTCACGCTGGAGGAAACAGCAGTCGGTGCTGGCACTGGCGCGGTGACCGGTGGCGTCGCAACAGCCACCGGCCAGGATGGCACATGGTCGGCGGCGTCATATGGCGGGGCCATTGACGACGCCGCCACCACTGACGTCAACGAATTCAGGCGTCCCGACGGCATCTATGGCAGCTTCAACGCCCACTTCACCGACGGGCATGTCGCCGGGGCCTACGCGACCCGAAACGACTAAGGGCCATCGGTCCTTAAGGGACGCAGCGATCCTGCATCCCGGAGCCTGAGAGGGGCGGCGTTCCGGCGCCGCCCCTTCCCTTTTCCGACGATCGAAACCGGACACCGCAACGATGCGAGAGACACGGCCCGCGCGCCGTTTCTCCGGCGGCGCCTCTCCGGGCGGCCGGGAGACAGGCGACGCCATCACGCGGTTTCTTGCGGGCATCGCCATTCTGGGCCTGCTGGTCCTGCTGCTGGCGGCGCTCGGATGGGGGCCGGCGCCCGCCTTCGGCCAGGACGCGGCCGGCGAGCGCTTCCGCATCGGCATGGAGGCGCTCAACGCCGCCCACGCCATCGCCGACCGGGAGGCGCGCGACGAGAAGCTCGACGAGGCCATCGCCCACTTCCGCGCCATCCTCGTGACGGACCCCGCGCTCGACCGCGTGCGGCTGGAGCTGGCGCGGGCCTTCTTCCTCAAGGGCGAGGACCGCCTCGCGCGCCGCCATTTCGAGCAGGTGCTCGCCGGCAAGCCGCCGGAGGCCGTCGCCGCCAACATCAACCGCTTCCTTGGCATCATGCGCCAGCGCCGGGGCTGGAACGCCTGGTTCGGCGCGGCGCTCGCCCCCGACAGCAATCTGGGCGCGGCGTCCGGCAGCCGCACCATCCTGCTCGACACTCCCTTCGGCCGCCTGCCCTTCACCCTCAACGACGCGGCCGAGCGCCGCTCCGGCGTCGGCGTCTCGGCATGGAGCGGCGGCGAATACCAGTATCCGCTCAACCCGCAGACGCGGATCCGCGCCGGCGCCGGGGCCTCGGTGCGCGAATACAAGGGCCGCGCCTTCGACCGGCGCACGGCCTACGCCCATCTCGGCCCGCGCCGCCTGCTGGACGCGCGCACCGAAGCCAGCCTGCTCGCCACCGTCCAGCGCCAGTGG
>JAJEAZ010000420.1 GCA_022824105.1 Alphaproteobacteria bacterium | reverse complement strand
CGGCAATGCCGGTCCGTCCGGTCCATCATCGGCGCGACGGAGAAGCGGTGCATGAGCAGTGACACCGGAGTCAATTCTCATCGTCGATCGAGAACCATGGGGATTTCAGGCCCAGGCGGCGATCGAGCCGGGCGATGGTTGTCGGGAGAAGAATGTCGGACTGTTCCGTTCCCGCCTCGATCACCCACAACCGTCCATTGGGCGAGCCGATCCTCGTTACACCCTGCGACCTGTGGGCTCCCGCCTGAACCACACCCGTCTGAACAGTGCATCCTTGCTCGCGGGCCCAGCGGAGGTATTCGGCAAAGGTCGGATGTCCGCCGAAAGGGTAGGCCATTGCGGTTCCTTGCCGCCTATGCGCAAAGCGCAAATTCGATATTCGGCTCGACCGGCCCTTCCGGCTCGAAACGGCCCAGGCGTTTTTCCCATAGTCTATGGAAATGTTCGGGTGCGGGGGCAATGCCGGCAAAGGGTTCGCCGTTCCGGGCCAGGCTCTCTTGGCGCTCCGCCTCGAGCGCAACCGCCAACCGTTCATGCAATTTGTCCACGGAGACCGCCTGCGCCCCGATATCGTATTCGAGGCACTGGGCAACCCACATGCCGCCTTCCTGAAAGATGACGACCCTGATTCGCGCTGTGCTCGTTTCACTCATGATCGGTCGTCCTTCTCCCATCGCGGTCACTATGGAGCAAGGCGCCGGGGGGTCAAGGCCGCCAACGCCCAACCCCGTCAGCTAAGCCCCGTCCTGCCAGGGCAGCAGCGCGGCGTGGATGGTTTCGAGCGCGGGCGCGGCAACGCCGGCCTCGCGGGCCAGCGCCACCGCCTTGCCGGCAAGCCAAGGCAGTTCGAGGCGGGTGCCCCTGATGAGGTCGGCGGCCATCGAGGCGATGCCGTCATCGGCGAAACTGGCGGAAAGCCGGGCCGCCTGTTCGCCCGCATCCTCGTCGAGCGGCACGCCGCGCGCCCGGCCTACAGCGGCGACCTCGGCCGCGCAGACGCCGATCAGCGCTTCGGTTTCGGGACAGCGCCGGACCACGCCGTTATTGCCGCGCACGACGGCGTTGACGGAGCTCACCGCCACCAGGAAGACGAATTTCTTCCAGATATCGAGCTCGATATCCGGGCTCGCCACGGCCTCGATGTCCGCCGGCCCGCATGCCGCCGCCAGCGCCTCGACGCGCGCCGAGGACTGTCCGCTCCATTCGCCGAACACCAGGCGGTTGAACGGCGTGCGCTGCTCGATGGCGCCGGGTTCGCCGATGAAGGCGTTGATGAAGGCCGTGCCGCCGATAACCCTGTCCAGGCCGAGAATGACGCCGAGCCGCTCACGGGCGTCGATGCCGTTCTGGAGCGGCACAACCATGGTCTCCGGGCCGACCAGCGGGCGGGCCGCCTCGCCGGCGCTTTCGAGGTCCCATTGCTTGACCGCGACGAGCACGACCTCCGCCGCGCCGATCTCCCCGGGCCGGTCGGTCGCGAAGGCCGGCCGGACATGCAGGTCCCGGGGCCCGCCATTGACCCTGAGGCCGCCGCTCCGGATCGCTTCCAGATGCGCCCCGCGCGCGACCAGCCCGACTTCATGGCCCGCCGCCGCCAGGCGCGCGCCGAAGACCCCGCCGACCCCGCCCGCGCCGACGACGGCGATCTTCATGCGAGCGCGGCCGCCGCCCGCTGGATGCGCCGGCAGGCCTCCTCGAGCGTCGCGTCGTCGGTGGCGTAGGAAATGCGGAAATGCGGCGACACGCCGAAGGCCGAGCCCGGAACCGTGACCACGCCCTCGGCGTCGATCAGGTAGGCGCAGAACTCGTCGTCGCTGCCGATGACCTGCCCGTCCGGCGTCCGCTTGCCGATGCAGCCCGCACAGGAAGGATAGACATAGAAGGCGCCTTCCGGCCGGTTGCAGGCGATGCCCGGGGCCTGGTTCAGCATCGAGACGACAAGGTCCCGCCGCCTCTGGAAGGCGGCGGCGCGCTCGGCAATGAAGTCCTGCGGGCCGTCGAGGGCGACCGCCGCCGCCGTCTGGCTGATCGAGGAGGGGTTGGTCGTGCTCTGGCTCTGCACCATGCCCATGGCTTTGACGAGCTCCAGCGGCCCGGCCGCATAGCCGATGCGCCAGCCGGTCATCGCATAGGCCTTCGAGACGCCGTTCACCGTCAGCGTGCGGTCCATCAGCTTCGGCTCGACCTGCGCCGGGGTCACGAACTCGAACCCGTCATAGACGATGTGCTCATACATGTCGTCGGTCAGCACCCAGACATGCTCATGCGCCAGCAGCACGTCGGTCAGCGCCTTCATGTCGTCGCGGGTGTAGGCGGCCCCCGAAGGGTTGCTCGGGCTGTTGAGCAGGACCCACTTGGTCTTCGGCGTGATCGCGGCTTCGAGCTGCGCCGGGGTCATTTTGAAGTCCGCTTCCGCCCTGCATTCGACCACGACGGGCTCGCCGCCGCAGAGCAGCACCATGTCGGGATAGCTGGTCCAGTAGGGCGCGGGGATCACCACCTCGTCGCCGGGGTCCAGGCTCGCGACGAAAGCGTTGTAGAGCACATGCTTGCCGCCATTGCCGACGGTGACCTGGGCGGGTTCGTAGTCGAGGCCGTTTTCGCGCTTCAGCTTGCGCGCGATCGCGGCCTTGAGTTCCGGGCGGCCGTCGGGCGCGGTGTATTTCGTGTCGCCGGACCGGATGGCGGCGACGCCCGCGTCGGCCACGTTCTCCGGCGTGTCGAAATCCGGCTCGCCGGCCGCCAGACCTATCACATCGTGACCCGCGGCTTTCATCTCCATCGCCTTGGCGTTGAGCGCCACGGTCGGGGAGGGGCGGATGACGGAAAGGCGTTGTGCGACGATGGCCATGGAAACGAACTCCTGTCGGCTCGGCCGGGAACTGCGCGCCGCTTCTACCCCGTTTGAGCCGGTTACGGAACCGCCCGCTTCGCCCCGTTTCATGGGAGACTGCGTACCCGCCGGCGATGCTTCGATGGGCCGAACGGCGGTAGCCCGGCAAACCGCGCAAATGGAGTACACTCGGCGCCTGCTACCGGGAAGGAGAGGCCGGACGTGTTCACCGACCGCATAGAGGAACGCTGGATCGCGGCGTTCGACACCGTCTTCGGCCTCTGCAAGGTGGAGAAGGGCGAGGAAGTCGCGATCCTTTCGGAAACGCAGTCGCGGCGGCTCAATGTCGAACTGGCCGAGCTTGCCCTGCTCCGGCGCGGCGCGCGGCCGTTCCACGTCACCGTCGTCTCGCCGCCGCAGACCGCCCCCGTGCCGGTGCGCTCGACCGGCGCGTCTGCCGCCCTGCAGGGACTGGGTCCGGCGGTCAGGGCGCTCGCCGCCAGCTCTCTCGTTGTCGATGTGACGGTGGAGGGAATGCTCCATGCGCCGGAGCTGCCGGAAATCATCGCCGACGGCGCGCGGCTGCTGATGGTCTCCAACGAGCACCCGGACGCGCTCGAACGCCTGTTGCCCGACCCGGCGCTCACCGAGCGCGTCAAGGCGGCTGTCAGGCGCATCCGGGCGGCGAAGGAGATGCGCGTGACCTCCGAAGCCGGCTCGGACCTCACCGTCGCGCTGGAGGGCGCGCCGAGCGCCGGGGTCTGGGGCTATTGCGACCGGCCGAGGACGGTCGCCCACTGGCCGGGCGGCATCGTCGTCGCCTTTCCCGCCGCCGGCTCCGTCCAGGGACGGCTGGTGCTCGATACCGGCGACGTCAACCTGACCTTCAAGCGCTACCTGGAGGCGCCGGTGACGCTGACCGTCGAGGACGACTACGTCACCGCCATCGAGGGCGAGGGCACCGATGCCGAGCTCTTCCGGCGCTACTGGGCTGCCTGGGGCGACCGTAACGCCTACGCCACCTCGCATGTCGGATGGGGCTTGAACGAGGCGGCCCGCTACGAGGCGCTCGCCATGTACGACCAGCGCGACTTCAACGGCACCGAGATCCGCGCATTCGCGGGCAACTTCCTCTACTCGACCGGCGCCAACGAGTTCGCCAACCGCCACACGCTCGGGCATTTCGACCTGCCGATGCGGAACTGCACGGTGAGCCTCGACGGAGTGAATGTGGTGGAGGCCGGCCGGCTGGTCGATTCCTGAGCGGATGGAGGGCGTGGCGATGGCTTCCAGCGACGAGCGGCGCGACGCGCCGATGTTCGACCCGGACTATTACGGGCTCACCGGGGAACAGGCGGCGCTCTGCGCGGAGGCCCGGCGGCTTGGCGAGGACAGGTTTGCCGCGCGCGCCGACGAGTGGGACCGCGATGCGGTCTTCCCGATGGCGAACTACAGGGACCTGCACGAAGCGGGCCTGCTCGCGGTGTGCGTTCCGAAGGAGCATGGCGGGCATGGCGCGGACCTGAAGAGCTATGCGCTGATGGCGGCCGAGATCGGGCGCTATTGCGGCTCGACGGCGCTCACCTTCAACATGCATGTGAGTTCGTGCCTGTGGACCGGCGCGCTTGCCGACGACCTGCCGATGACCGACGCCCAGAGGAGCGGGCATAACCGGCGGCGCGCGCTGCACTACGCCCGGATCGTGGACAAGGGCGCGATCTACGCCCAGCCGTTTTCCGAGGGGGGCGCGGCGGCGGCCGGCTTCCGCCCGTTCGGCACGCTGGCCGACCGGGTGGACGGCGGCTGGGTCATCAACGGCAAGAAGATCTTCGCTTCGCTCGCCGGCTCGGCGGACTATTACGGCGTGCTCTGCACCGAGAAGAAGCAGAATCTGAGCCGCCGCGACACGATGTATTTCGCCGTCCCGGCCGATGCGGAG
>JAJEAZ010000585.1 GCA_022824105.1 Alphaproteobacteria bacterium | reverse complement strand
TGTCAGGGCATGGTGGCCAGGATCAGCTGGGCCAGCCACGGCAGGACGAGCACCGCCAGGACGGCCCCGCCGATCAGCTTGATCCATCTGAGCTCGGTCTTGAGTTCCGTTTCCAGCCTCGTGATGTCGGTCTTGAGCATGGCGATATCCGCCTTGGTCGCGACTCCGCCGGTCACGCCGTCCTTGATGGCGGTGGTGATCGCCTCGGCCTGGCGCTCCTCGATGCCGCTCTCCCGAAGGTGTCGCGCGGTCGCCATGGTGTCGAATGGAATGTCGGTCATTTTCCGTGCCGCTCCCGGCCAAGTCCGGCCTTCATTCATCATCATATGCGCCCTGCCCTGCGCGAGGTCAAGCCATGACGGCGCGCCGCTTCATCGACGTCCTCAACTGGGGCGCGCTGGTCGCGCCCGGCGTGATGGCCTGCAAGGACGGCTCGCTGCTGGCGGGCTGGAAGGTCGCCGGCCTCGACACCGAGAGCATGGAGCCGGACGCGCTCGCGGGACACTTGTGGCACCTCGGCCGCGGGCTGTCCCAGCTGGCCGACGGCGAGACGGTCTGGTCCGTCTTCGAGCGCCGGCCCTGGGTTCCGGACTCCGAGCCCGGCCCAACGGGCCACGAGGCGCTGGACGCGCTGGAGCTGGAATCGCACCTGATGCTCGCCGCGGAGGGCACGACCTGGAGCGACCGGCTGCTCCTGTTCCTCGGCTGGATGCCGGAGGCGCCAGGCACGCTCGGGGAGACGCTCGCCGGGTTTGACGAGGCGCTGCAGGACATGGAGAGCCGGCTCGGCGGCATGCTCGGCCTCGGCCGTCTCGTGCCGGAAGGTCCGGGTGCGCCCTGCCCGTTCTGCGGCGCGCTGGCCGGGCTGCTCGGACAGTCGAGAGACGCCCCGCGCTTCGGCGACGACGACCTTCCCGTCGGCCTGGACATGCTGTTCGGGGCCGGGGTGCTGCAGTCCCGTCGCACGGGGCCGTTGACGCTGGACGGGCGCGCCGCCGCGATCCTGGCGCTGGAAGGCCTGCCCGTCACCTACGGGATCGCGCCGTTCGAACGCTTCCAGGACCTGCCCTGCGCGTTCGCGTGGGTGACGCGCTACGAGGCGCTGTCGGGGAGGGCGGCGCATGGGGCGGTACGGCGGCGGCAGCGCTTCTGGCAGCAGGGTTCCGCCGATCTCGTCGCGAACGTCGCCGGCGAAGGCGGCGGGCGACGCGACCTCTACGGCGACGCGATGGCCGAGAGCCTGGAGCCGGTCCTGGCCCGCATCTCGCGCGGCGAGGAGGGCCACGGCTACCACGTCTCCGTCTTCCTGCTGCAGGGCGAGAGCCGCGCGGCGCTGGCCCCGTCGCTTTCGCTGCTCCGGTCCGCCGCGGACGACGGCCATTACGGGCTGCGGGAGGAGCGCGTGAACGCGGTTCCGGCGCTCCTGTCCGCCCTGCCCGGCCACACGACGGTGAACTCCCGCCGCGCCTTGCTGCGCGCGCAGGCGATGGCAGACCTCATGCCGGTCCGGTCGATCTGGCGCGGGCACGCGACGTGCCCCTCGCCGCGCCTGCCCCTCGGCACGCCCGCGCTGCTGGAGGCGCGGGCGCGCACCGGCGAGCACGTCCGCGTCAACCTCCACGAAGGCGACGTGGGCCACACGCTGATGTTCGGACCTACGGGCGCGGGCAAGTCGGTGCTGCTCGGCCGCATCGCGGCGGCCTGGCTCCGCTACCCGGACGCCCAGGTGATCTGGTTCGACCGCCAGCGATCGAGCGCGCATGCCTGCGCGGCGCTTGGCGGCACGTTCATGGAGCCGGGCGTGCCGGGATCGAGCGGCATCGCGCCCTTCGCCCGTCTCGGCCGCTTGGGCGCCACGTGGGGGCTTTCGTGGCTGACGGCGCTGGTCGAGGCCGGGCTTGGCCGTCCCGCGTTTCCGGAGGAGGCGGCGGAGCTTCGCGGCGCGGTCGAGTCGCTGAAGGGAACCGAGCGCCCGACGCTTCGCAACGCCTGGGAGTACGTCCAGTCCCGGCCGCTCCGGCAGGTGCTCGAGGCCTGGTTCGAGGGTCCGGAGGCCGGGATGTTCGACGACGACGATGTGGACCTGGGCGCGGCGCTTGAGGCAGCGGCGCTGACGGTGTTCGAGACGCACACCCTCTTCGAGGCCCGCCCCGACGTGACGATGCTCTCGATGGACTACGTGTTCGCGGAGACGGACCGGCGCTTCGACGGGCGACCGACGCTCGTGGTGCTGGACGAGGCGTGGTCGTTCTTCGCGCACCCGCTCTGGGTGGACAGGCTGCGGTCCTGGCTGAAGGAGGGCCGGAAGCTGAACGTGGCCGTGCTGATGGCGACGCAGTCCGTGGCGGACGCGGCGCGCAGCGCCTTGACGGAGGACCTGCTGGAGAGCTGCCCGACGCGGCTCTTCCTGCCCAATCCCGAGGCCGAGACGCGCGCGGCCCGCCAGCACTACGACGCGCTGGGGCTGGATCCCGCGCAGGTCGGGCTGGTGGCGCGGATCGCGCCGAAGCGGGAGCTGTATCTCGTCCAGCCCGGCGGGCGGCGGGTGATCAGCCTGCCGATGGGTCCCGCCGCGCTCTCGATACTCGGCCGCACCGGCGCCGACGACAGCGCCCGCGCACTGAGGCTCCGGCCCCGCAATCCCGACTTCTGGAAGGAGGACTTCGCGAATGACACCGGAATCGACCTTGGCCGCCCGCAGGACGCGGCCTGACGCGCGCGCTTGCCCGGCGGCGCGCACGCTGGCGCTGGCCGTCGGACTCGCGGTCGCGCCGCTCGCCGTTGTGGCCGGCGGCCTCACGGGCATGGCGACGGAATGGACGCAGCTCCTGAACAACGCCGAACTCGGCCGCCTGCTGGGCATCGAGACGCGGTCCCTGGCGACGGAGACGAAGAGTCTTGCCGTCGAGACGCGGCAGCTCGAAACGGAACTGCAGGCGCTGGAAATCATGCGGCGCAACGTGAAGAAACTGCCCGGCAGGCACGTCGGCAACGTGATCGAGCCGATCCTGCGGCTCCGCCGCATCGCGGGCCAGGCCGGCAGCATCGCGGTGGACGGCCGCAGCGTCGACGCGTTCCTGCGTTCGGACCTGGTCACGGATCCGCTCTACGACCGCCGCGGCCTCGACCACGCAAAATTGGCCGAGAGCTATGACGGCTGGTCGACGCAATGGAACGCGTCGATGGAAACGAACCTCCGGCAGACCGGCATGACGCTGGAGGACGTGGAGACGGAAGCGCGGCTGATCGAGAGGATCCAGTCGCGGATGGGCACCGAAGAGGGCCAGATGCAGGTTCTCCAGGGCGCCAACCTCGTGGCGGCGTCCATGGCGAGGCAATTGAACGACCTGCGGCGGATCACGGCAACGCAGTCCGAGCAGACCAGCATCGCCTGGGCGCGCAGGCTGGAGGAGATGGACCGCCGGGAGGCGGCGGAGCGCGCGCAGCAACTGGAAATCGAGCAGTCGCGGGCGCGTCTCGGGAACGCGCCGCGCGGGCGGACGCTGAACGAGATCTTCGGCGTCGGGACGCCGTGAGCATGCGCATGCAGCCATTCAATAGGTCTGCGCCGGCCGCGATCGCCGCTGTCGTCATCGGGCTCGTCCTGCTTCTGCGGGCGGACCCGGCGCTGGCCCAGGTCGGCGGGACCCTGGACGACGCGACGGACGCGATGGCGACGCTGGTCTCGCACGCCGGCGACAGGCTCCGCGACTGGACGCGGCGGCTGCTGCTGAGCCTGCTCGTGCTGGACTTCGTCTGGCGCAGCGGCAGGTGGCTGCTGTCCGGCCAGTCGGTGTCGGCGTTCGCGGAGCCCATGCTCTACACGATCGGCATCGTCTCGCTTGCATGGGGCTTCGCCGAGGTCGGTCCCGAGGTGGTGAGCTGGATCGCCGCGGAAGCGACCAGCCTCGGGGGTCACGGGCCGCAACAGTTCGTCCCGCATCAGGGTGCCGGAAGGGAGCTGAGGCCGTCGGGGATCCTGTCCGACGGGCTGGCGCGGACCCAGGCATGGATCGGCAAGGTCGGCGCGGTTCCGAGCACCTGGGCGTTCCTCGTGTGCGCCTTCATCTCGCTCGTCGTGCTGGCGGCGACGCTGGCGATGCTGATCCTCGTCTATGCCGAGCTTTACATGGTGGGACTGGTCGGCGTCGCCACGCTCGGCTTCGCCGGCCTGACGCAGACGCGCGGCGTTGCATCCCGCTACGTCATGGCGCTGGTCGGCAAGGGGTTCAAGCTGCTCACGCTGCTCCTGGTGGTGGACGCGACGCATCGCCTCGCGCTGATGGTCGCGGACGGAAACACGGTTACGACCACGACCACCTTCTCGCCGACGACCGGTCCGCAGACGGTGCAAGGCACCTCCGTGACGCTGGAGGGCGTGCTGGGCGCGGTGCTCATGCAGATCATCGGCGGCGTCCTTGTCATCCTTCTTCCCGGAGCGGTCGAGAGGCTCGTCGGCGGTTCCTCCGTCGGCGACGTCGCCGGCACCGGCGCGAAGATGGTCGCGGGCACAGCGGCGACCGGGCTGGCGGCGGGCGGAGCCGCGGCGGTGGGCGCGGCCGGCGGGGCCGCGGCACCCGTCATGGGCAACGCGCTCAACGCATTGAAGACCGGCGCCCCGTTGAGCGGCAAGGAGACGGTGAAGGCCGCCCTGACCGGCGGACTCCAAGGCGGCATGAACTGGGGTTCCCTCGGAAAGGACGGGAAGATCATGAACGAGCTGGGCCGTCGGCTCAGGGGCCGCGTCAACAACCTCGGCTCCGAAAAGGGAAGCGAAGGAGGAGGCCGGTGAGGACGGAACCTGTCCGTGACGCGCCAGCGTCGGCCCAGCCGCATGCGGGAAGGGCGCGGACATGAGCGGCCAGGCATCCCCCCGCCCTTCTCCGGAGGCGCGCGCCCGCGCCGCCTGGGAGGACCGCCATGGCTCTCTGGCGCTGGAGCGCGACCGCTGGATGCGGGCCGCGATGGCAAGCCTGGGCCTGGCAGCGCTCGCCACGGGCTTCGGGATCTGGGCGGCGGTCAGCACGGAATACGTGCCCTACGTCGTGACGGTGGACGCGCTCAACCGCCCTGCCGCCGCTCTTGCGCCGCGCGAGATCGGGGACTGGCCCGACGCGGTGGTTCGTCACGAGCTTGCCGAGTTCGTGCGCGACTGGCGATCGGTCTCGTCCGACGCGCGCGCGATGGAGGGGCGGCTCCTGCGGATCCAGTACCTTCTCGAGCAGGGCTCCGCCGCGGACAGCAAGGTTCTCGAATGGGCCAGGGATCCGGACACCTCGCCGGTCCGGGTCGCGACCACGCATACGGCCGACGTCGGGATCGTGGCGGTCAACCTGCTCGGCGGCCGGAGCTGGCTGGTCGAGTGGACGGAGACCCGCCGCAGCCGCGGCGGCGGCACGATCGATGAGGTGCGCCGCTTCCAGGGCACGTTCGTGCTGGGCCTGCGCCGCATCGATGACGACGCGATCCTGCTCCAGAACCCGCTCGGTCTGGTCGTGGAGGACTTCGACATCGTGAGGACGGAATGAGCGAGATCGGATCGGCGGAAACGACGGACGCACCGGTTGACGGCGCCGCTCGCCGAGAGAGGCCCGTGACGCGCGTGACGCTGGTTGCGGCGGCCTTCATGACGATCGCGGCGCTTGCCATCGGCATCCTAGGGACCTGGTGGTTCGGCGGCGGGGGCATCGGCACGCCGGACGTCGCGGAGCCGAGCGAGATCCGGACGGGCGACCCGGGCCAGCGCGCCGCCGAGATCACGGGCGGAACGCCGGACGGCGGCGCGACCGAAGCCGCCGCCGGACCGCAGCCGGCGCCCGGCGCGGAGACCGCTCCGGAGACCTCCCTGGCCGACGACGCCTTCGCTGCCCGGCTGGCCGAGGAGGAGGCACGGCTCGCCGAACGGGCGCGGCAGGCATCGGATTCGCCGCTCACGCCTCCGGTCACGGAGGCGCGGGAGCTCGTGGAGCGCTGGCGGCCGCGGGAAACGGAGCCCGCGCCGACAACGGGCACCGCGCCCGCCCAGGACGGAACCGCAGGGCAGGCCGTCGCCGCATCGGCGGCCCCTGCCCCGCAGCCCGCGTCTGCCGCCTTCGACGCCGGCGCATCCGGGCCGACGCACGTGCTGGCGCGCGGCAGCGTGATCCCGACGGTGCTGGACTCCTCGATCGATTCAGACCTGCCCGGGCTGGTCCGCGCGAAGGTCGCCGAGACCGTCTTCGACACCCTGTCCGGCAGTCACGTGCTGATTCCGCGCGGATCGTGGCTCGTCGGCACCTACGGGTCGGACGCGCGCGCCGGGCAGCGACGGCTCTTCGTCGCCTGGACCGACCTCCTGCTGCCTGACGGGACGCCGGTCCCGCTCGGCGGCACCGGTTCCCTCGGGGCGGACGGCGCGAGCGGAATCAAGGGCCGGCGCTCGACGGGCATCTGGACCGCACTCGGCGCGGCGGTGCTGTTCGACATCGCGGGCAACGCGTCTCAGGTCCTGATCGCCGAGACGACCGGCCAGGCGCCGGGGCGCGGCGGGCTCGCGGAGCTTCTCGGCCTGTCCACGGGGAACTCGGTTGGCGACGTCGCCCAGCGCTACATCGGCGAGATCCTGGACCGCGGCACCCGGTTCCGGGTCGACGCCGGCGCACGCATGAACGTCCTCGTCGAGGAGGACCTGCACCTGCCCGCGCAGCCCGTCCGGGGAGCGTGGCAATGACCCCGTTCCGCACCTTCGCCCCTGCCCTGCGGCTGGCGGCCGTCACGGCCCTCATGCTCGCGACGGGCGCGTCGTTCGCGAGCGAGCGCACGGTCACGGAACTTCTCGCGCTCGTCCGCGCGCTTGAAGCCCCACGCGGCCATGACGACTACGAACGCCGGATCCCGATCCCGCCGCCCAGGCCGCTCACGCGGATGACCATCGGCGAAGTGCTGGCCTGGCAGGCGGACGTGCGTCGCGCCGGGGCGGCGTCCACGGCGGCGGGCGGCTACCAGCTGATCCGCGCGACGCTGGAACGCCTGGTCCGAACGCACGGGATCGACCGCGGCGCGCTGTTCGACGCGGCGATGCAGGACCGGCTGGCGCGGCTGCTCATCGCCGAATGCGGCGATCCCGGGCCACCCCTGCGGCATCCGCGCTTCGCGGACTGCCTGGCCGGCATCTGGGCGGCGCTGCCCCTGGCGACCGGCCCCGCGAAGGGCCGTTCCGCCTACGAGGGCGTTGCCGGCAACAGGGCGCTGACGGACCCGGACACGGTGCTCGCCGTCTTGGCTGGGCGGACCGTCACGCTGCCGGACGGCACGTCCCGCGACGCCCCGCCCGCCGTCCCGGACAGCGAGGTGCTGGCCTTCGGTGCCGTGCGGATCGGCCGCATAAACGCGGCCATGCGCGGCGCGGCGCTCGCCGGGACGCTCAGCCCGTCGGTCCGCGACTGGAGCTTCGATCCCTATGCCGTCGACTGACCGCCGAAACCGCCGCCCCGGTCACGGCCTTGACGCCGACGAGGTCAGGGTCGCGCTCAAGGGGCGTGCCGAGGAGCTGTTCCGCGCCGCATTCGGGGAGCCTGACAATCCCCGTGCGCACGAGTGGCGGGACCGGAAGGGCAGGATCTCGATGGAGATGCAGGGCGAGAAGCGCGGCGTCTGGAACGATTTCTCCGGCGAAGGAGGCGGCGACCTGTTCGACCTCGTCGCGGTGACGCGGTTCAGCCTCCTGAAGGCGACGGACAGCTTCCCGAAGGTTCTCGAAGAAGCCGCCCGGATGTGCGGCATGGGGACAGGGCGCGAGGCGTGGCGCGGGTTCCCGAAGGCGAGGCCCGAGCCGCAACCCGAGAAGGCGCGGGACGGGGACGGTCGCGACAAGCGCGACTGGAACGCCGCGAGGGTCATCGCGGTCATTGACGGGATCCGGCCTGCCGAAGGGACGCCGGCCGCCGCCTACCTCGCGCGGCGCGGCGTCACGGACCTGCCGAAGACCGGCCTCGGCTGGCTTCCGGGTTCGCGGGACCTGCCCTTCAGGAACCGGCGGGTCGGCGCGCTGCTCGTCTGGGCGATCGGCGACAGCGGATGGCCGACGGGTGGGCAGCGCATCCTGGTGACGCCCAAGGGCCGCCCCTCCGGCGTGAAGCCCCGAAAGTCGTCCTTCGGGCAGGTCGGCGGCTCCCCGGCACGCTTCCCGGCCCGGTCCGGAAAGGAATCGGAACCGCTGGTGGTGGCCGAGGGGCCGGAGAGCGCGCTTTCGGTCCGTCAGGTGACCGGGCTGGAATGCTGGGCGGTCTTCGGGGTGACCAATTTCAAGAGCGCACCGCTGCCGGCGGACCGCACGGTGATCCTCGCGCCGGACCGTGACGGCCGCGACAGCAAGGCGGGCCGTGACTTCGACCGTGCGGTGTCCGTCCACCGGTCGCGCGGCGCGGACCTCCTCATCGCCGAGGCCCCCGAGAGGGACGGCAGCGGCAAGGACCTGAACGACACGCTGAGACGCAAGGGCGAGGACGCGGTGCGCGCGGCGATCGAGGCGGCACGGCCCGTCACGGAATCCGACATCGAGGAGGCGGAAACATGAAGAGGAAAGAGTTCCCTGTTTTCGACCGCGTTTCGGCATGCGGACGCCGCGATCCGCCCTGCCCTCGCCCGTTCCAGGCGCGAAATCGGGAAACGGTTCCGGGCTTGGCGGATCGCATGCAATCGCCGAAACGAAAGGACACGCAATGATCCGGACAGGCGCCTTCGCGGCCGGGATCGCCGTCGCAGGCCCCGCCCTGGCCGTTCCGGCCTTCTTCGTCGAGGCCGTGCCGTTCTGGCTGGCAGGGCTTCCGCTCCTGGCCGGCATCTGGGTGCGCACGCCGCTCGCAAGGGCGACGGCGATGGCCGGATGGCTGGCCGTCCCTGCGGCCGTCTCGGCGATCGGGCTGGCGGGCATCGGGCACGCGCCGGAGCTGGTCTGGCCCGGCGCGGCGGTCGCCGTCCTCGCGCTTGCCGTCCTTGCCGGACTGGTCGGAATCTCGCTCGCGTCGTTCGCGGTGACGCTGGTCCCGTCCTTCCCGGCCTCGCCGCTCGTCGTTCTGGCCGACGTGCTGCCGGGCTACGGGATCGCCGCGCTGGGCATCGTCGCGCTCACGCTGGCCTGGATCGAGCTTCTGCCAAGGTACCGCGGCCACGGTCTCGTCGCGGTGATCGCGGTCCTGGCGGCCGTCAACGCCGTCGAGTGGGAGCCGGGCCGGACGCCGGCTTCGCCATGGGCCGAGGTTCCGGAACCCGCGGCCGCGACTGACACCGGTCGCCGACTCGCGATCCGGGACATTCTGCCCGAAGGCGGCGCGGCGGTGCTGGGCGAGGCCGTGTTCCGCGCCGACGACACCGCCGCCCGGGATTCCTGGTGCCGCGTCGCCGAGGAGAGGGACCTGACGCTCTTCGCGGGCGTCACCGAGACCCTGGGCGGGACGGACCGCGGCGCTGTCTGGCGGCTTGACCGCGAGACCTGCGCGCCGGGAGCCGCTCCGGCGGTCGCCGCACGGGCCTGGCTCGGCATTCCGGGCGTGACCGGGGGCTGGCTCCCGATGCCCGGATCGGACGCAGGCGGGACCGGGCCCGGATTCCTGGTCTGTCTCGAAGGGTTCCTGCCCTGGTCCTGGGCGCGGTTCGCGATCTCCGGGCCGACGCGGCGGGACGTCGTCGTGGTCTCGAACGACGGCGCCTTCGGGGCGCTGCCGGTCCACGTGCTGCGCCGGAAGGCGGCGGGCGCCATGGCGGCCCTGACGAAGATCGGCGTCGCCCATGCCGAGACGGGCCGGACGCTGCTGGTCCGCGCGGAGGGGACGCCGGGGCGATGAGGATGCCCGCCTGGAACCTTCGGCGCCCGATGCCGGGCCTGCGCCTTGTCCGGGCGATCCCCGTCCCGGACTTTCGGCGGGTGCTGCCGGACCGGGCCGTCCCCGCCCTGAAGCGCGCGCTTGCAGTCTCCGGCGCGTGCGCCTTCGCCGCCCTGATGGTCGCGGCCGGGCTGCCCGTGCTGCACAGGCTCTACGCGGCCGGCTGGGTCGAGGCGCGGCACTATCACGTCGCGTTCGCCCTGCTCTGCGTCCTGCCCGCCGCCGCCGCCCACGCGGGGGCCGCCTATTCCGGCGCGCGCGGGGCCGCGTGGTGGCTGGCCTGGCTCCCCGGGCTGGCGATCTACGCCGCGTTCCCGTGGCCGTCTGACGGCACGTGGCG
>JAJEAZ010000727.1 GCA_022824105.1 Alphaproteobacteria bacterium | reverse complement strand
GCGACGCGCGCGCGGACACGGAGGAGGAAGTGGCCGCCCTCATCGAACATCTCCGCCAGAAGGACCCGGAAATCGTCCTTGAGGCGGTGCAGGCCTGGTGGAAGGAGCAGGAGGAATACCGGGAGCGTCAGCAGGTCGAGCGCATCGCCGCCAACTGGGACGCGCTGGCCAGCGCGGAAGGCGACCCCGCCATCGGGCCAGCGGACGCCGACGCGGTGCTGGTCGAGTTCTTCGACTATCGCTGCGGCTTCTGCAAGCGCGTGCTGGGGGACGTGATGGCGCTGGCGGAGGGCGACAGCCGCCTGCGCATCGTCTTCAAGGAGTTCCCGATCCTGGGTCCGCCGTCGGTGGTGGCGGCCCGCGCCTCGCTTGCCGCGGACCGGCAGGGCAAGTGGACCGAGTTCCATGTCGCGCTCATGACCGCCTCCGGCGCGCTCGACGAGGACCGGATCATGGATATCGCCGCCGGGCTCGGCCTCGACATCGCGCAGCTGCGCGCCGACATGGAGAGCGAGGCCGTCACGGCCGTCATCGAGCGCAACCACGCTCTGGCGCAACAGCTCGGCATCCGCGGCACCCCCGCCTTCCTGGTGAAGAACGCCATCCAGCCCGGCGCGGCGTCGCGCGAGGCCCTCGCCGAGATGGTCGCGGGAGCGCGGGAAGCGGGTTGACGAAGGGGGCGCCCGCAGGCGCCGGTCAAGGGTGATCGGTTGTCGCGCTACCGGACCGCCCGGACCTCGAGGTGCAGCCCCTCCCGCCTCTGCAGGCAGCCGATGATCTCGAACAGGTTCCGCGCCTGCGGATTGCCGGCCGGGCCGAACATGCGCATCAGGCTCTTGGGCGGCCTTTCGGTCAGTCCGCCGAGTTCCCGGAAACCGATGGTGGCGTTGATATAGTCGCGCAGCATCGCCTTGCCGGTCTCCATGTCGCCGGAAAGCAGAAGCTCGACTCCTTCCCGGAGCAGTTCCTCACGGAAAGCCGGATCGCGGTCGACACGCGCCCGGATGGTCTCCTTGAAGTCTCGCGTCAGGGGCATGTTGCTCAAGCCTCTCTTCTCTTTCGGCGCTTATAGTCCCGCCAACGGTCCTGCGCAGTCTTGATGTCCTGCTGCTGGCGTTGCTTGGTTCCCCCGCCCACCAGAATCACCAGCGCGTCGCCATCCCAGCCGAAGTAGATTCGATAGCCGGGGCCGAAGGCGATTCTGTATTCGAACACTCCCGCGCCCACGCTTTTAACTCCGGACAGGTTTCCCTGCTCCAGCCGGACCAGGGCGGTCGTCGTCTTGGCCGCAGCCCGGGCGTCGAGTCGGTCGAACCATCTGGCATACGGGCTGCGGCCTTCGGGATCAACATACTCCCGGATCGCGATCATCGCTGGTAAGGTAACCTATATGTTACCAAAAAGGCAAGTAGGACCGCGAGATGAATATTGGCTTTCAAGATAACTCCTCCCCCACCGGGGTCATGGTGACGGCGTGGCGGCTGGTCTGGCTGCCGGCGCTGCGGAGCACGCCCTTGACCGGCGCGACATCGGAATAGTCGCGGCCGCGCGCGACGGTAACATGGCCGTCGCCGGCGAGGCAGGCGTTGGTCGGGTCGTATTCCACCCAACCGGCCTCCCGCCCGCACCAGGCGCGCACCCAGGCATGCATCGCATCCGCCCCCTGGAGGCGCGGTTTGCCGGGCGGCGGGACCGTGCGCAGGAAGCCGCTGACATAGCCCGCCGGGATGCCGAGCGCGCGCAGGCACGCGATCATCGCGTGGGTGAAGTCCTGGCAGACGCCCCGCCGGCGGCGGAACGCCTCCAGCGCCGGCGTGTCCACCTCCGTCGCCTTCGCGTCGAACGCCATGTCGCGGTTGAGCGCGAGCCCGACCGCCTCGACCGCCTCCGCCGCGCCCGCGCCCGCCGGCAGGGCCGCGCGCGCATAGTCCCGGAACGCCGGCTCCTCCGGCAGGCGCGGCGAGGCGGCGAGGAAATGGTGCGGCGCGTCCGGAGCAAGCGAGCGGATGGCGGCGATTTCCTCCGCAAGCGCGGCGACCGGCGGCGACTCGGGCACCGACGCCCGGCCCGCCTCGCGCCGCACGCGGGCTGCGAGCGAATAGACGACTTCCTCATGCGCACCGCCGAACGCCAGGTCGGTCGCCATGTTGGCGAAGAAATCCCGCCGGTCGCGGCGCTCGACGGGCGGCGGCGAGACATCGACCGCGGCCGCCACGACATGCTGTTCGCCCGCAAGCGTCGGCGGCAACAGGCGAAGCGTCTGGCGGCTGGCCGCCGCCGGGGCGTCGTAATGCTGGCGGATCGAGAGGGCGATGTCGTAGAGCAAGTCCGGCGTCCGCGTCAGGTCAGGTAGGCCCCGGAGACGAGGTCGGAAAGCCCGTCCAGCCGCTCCCCGAGCGCGTCCAGCGCCGCCCTGTCCACCGTCTCCGGCGTCTCGACCGCGATGGCGGCATGGGCGCGCAGCACGGCGCGCGCGAGCGGCGACATCACCCCGTGCACCTCCGCGCCCGGAAGCAGCGCGATCAGGCTGCGCATCCGCTCCAGCAGGAACAGGATCGAGCGCGGGTTCATGGCGTCGAACACCATCAGGTCCACCACCGTGTTGCGGTGCGTGCCGAGCGAGTAGCGGCGCTGGTAGGTCATGATGCAATCGCCGACTTCCATGGCGAGGTCGAGCGCGCCCTCCGGCGCGGCTGGATCGGCGAAATGGGCCAGCGCCGAGGCCGTGCCGGACGCGCGCTCCAGTTCCCGCCCGAGGATGAGGAAGCGCCAGCCGGTGAAACGGTACATGTTTTCGTGGACGAGACCGCTGAGGCCCGCCAGGCGGTGCAGCAGGCTTGTCATGATGCGCGCCGTGTCGTCGCCCGCCCGCGCCGTCCGGGCCATCTCCTCGGCCGCCTCGTTCAGGTTGCGCAGCGCCGTCCAGCCGTCGATGGAGAAGCGGTCATGCACCCGGCTCGCGCAGACCAGCGCGGAGTCGAGCGTGCGCAGCAGGTCCTGCGGCACGGTCTCGCCGGGGTCGAGCGGCAGGTCGCGGAGATAGTCCCTCAGGCTTGCCAGGAGGGGATTGTCGCGCGCGCCCGTCTCCGCCATGCGCAGATGGAGCGCGCGCAGCAGCCGGATCGCCGCTTCCGCCCGCTCGACATAGCGCCCGAGCCAGAACAGGTTGTCCGCCGCCCGGCTCGGCAGGGTTCCCGGCAGCGGCCGG
>JAJEAZ010000377.1 GCA_022824105.1 Alphaproteobacteria bacterium | reverse complement strand
GCGACGGTGCTCGCGACCTCGGTGCTGGCGGTCGGCCAGGACGCGGCGAGCTCGGCGGCGCACGAGGGCACCACCGGCAACCTCTCGCTCGCCAACACCGGCTACGACACGCACCGCTTCGCGACCCTGGAGGGCCGCCAGATACGCACCTCCGCCCATGTCGACACCGACCGCTACACCGGCTATGCGCCCATGGGCGCCGGGTTCACCGTGACCGGGGACGGCACCGCGGTGGCCGACGCCGGCAGCGCCACCAGCCGCATCCCGGCGGGAACGGTGCGGCTCTCCGAGGCGCTCGCGACCAGCCACCAGACCCGCGCGGAGGAGGCGCGCGGGCTCTCGCGGCAGTGGTCGGCCGATGCCGGCGTGTCGCGCAACGCCGCCGTCGCCGACGCCACCAACCTGATGCAGCGCTACAGCCATGACGTCTCCACGGGGGAAGCGTTCGCGCGCGGGGTGACCGAGAGCGAGAGCAGCCAGACGCAGCAGCTCGACTCCCATGTCGAGAAGCTGGCCGAGATCGGCGGGCTCAGCAAGAGCCAGGCGATGTTGCTGACCGGCGAGGCGAAGGTGGGGGGAGGATGGAACTTCATCGCCAGGCTCGGCGCCGGCGGCTCGGTGATGTGGCGGGGCGAGACCATCGAGTCGGACGCCTGGAACCGGATGCAGGAATACGACCGCCAGCACGGGGTGACCGAGACCTGGTCGCAGGTGGCGGAGGCCTCGCGGCGCTACTCGGCCGCCAGCGGCGAGAGCGAGGCGGCCGCCCTGGAGGAGAGCCTCGCGGCCAACCTGACGCGCATGCGGAGCTTCCAGGAGCGGGCGTCGTGGGCGCGCAGCGAATCCGAGATGTGGTTGGAGCAGGCGGCGCAGGTGCGGTCCGACGCGCAGGCGATCGAGCGCGACCTGAGCCAGCCCTTCTTCGCCTGGCTCTCGGATCGGCCGGGAACGGATGGCAGGCCGATCGGCACCGCCGGCGCCGCCAACCTGATCTCGGTGCAGACGGCGGAGGACCTCGAGCAGCTCCGCGAATACGCCGCCGCGTTCGTCGCGGAGAAGTTCCCCGCCCCGGCGGGGCCGGACCCCGCCTCGGTCGGCGGCGCGGCGGAATACGAGGGCGCGGCCGCCGAGATGCGCGTCGCCTACGGCCGCGAGACCGCGGCGGCATATGGCGGCTGGGGGGAGGCGGTGCGCGACCGGGCGCGGGATTCCGGCACTCCGGCGCCGGGCGGGACGGAGGCGGCGGCGAGGGCCGAACGGGTGGAGACGAAGACGGAGATGACCATGAAGGGGACGGCCCGCGAGGCGCGGCAGACCGTAACGAAGGACGAGGCCGCCGAGGGCCGCGCCGGGGTCGCGGCGGAACGGAGCAGGTCCTTCGAGGAGCACGCCACGGAGAACCTGCCTCTCGTCGGCGGCTGGCTCGCCGGCAAGCTGTTCGGCACCGCGGGGAACGAGGCGCCCGACGGGCCGGAGTACCGGCTGGTGGATCCCGAGCCCGGCGATCCGGACGCGGCGGCGGGAGAATCCGGGGCGGAGGCCCCGGCGCGCGCCTCGGCGGAGGACCGCAGGCGGTGGCGCCATGGGCGGTGAGCCCCAGTCAGCGCAGGTGGTCGTTGCGCATCAGGCGCTCGTGCTCTTCCTGGATGCGCAAATACGCATAGCGGCCGGTCCGAGTGGTGAAGTCGATGTGCTCATCGCGGCTGTCGGGAAGCTCGTAGTCGCCGAACGCCGACCAGTCGCGATGGCGGATGCCGCGGTGGAGCGCCCCGGCCAGGCTCGCCAGCACCGTCCAGGCGACCGCCGCCAGCCAGAGCGGGCCGATGTGTTCAACGCCGGACCCGAGAACGAGCGAAGCGGCGGTGTAGAGCGCGGCGAGCGCGAGACCGCCGAGCACGAAGAGGCGCTCAGCACCCGTCGTGCGCGGGCGGGAGTGCGTGGATGTTCGCGTCATGTCCATGTGCCTCCATCATACCGGCGTCGATGCGGATGGGAATCCCCGGTCCCCTCCGGCCCGGCCCCGTCCGCCCCTCTCCCCGCCGGCCTCCGCCTCCCGGCGGCGCGGCCCGGGAGGCGTGGCTGATGCGCGGCATCGGCGGCAGCACGCTCCGGGGCGGCCAGACCGTCTTCCACGGCCTTCGCATGTGGGGCCAGCTCTTCCAGGCTGCGATGTTCCTCTCCGCCTTCATGACGGTGGCGGTGCCGGCCTGGACGCTGTGGCAGCGCACCGGCGGCGCGGAGTGGTACGCCGCCGGCATGGTGACGCTGGCCGAGGTCAAGCTGGTGCTCGGCTACGAGCCGGATTCCGGCCAGGAAATCCGCTTCCCCGACGGCACGCGCCGGGTGCTGAAGATCCGCGACATCGCCGCCTCGGTCCCGGCCATCGAGGCGCGTGAGCGGATCAAGCGGGAAACGTTCGCCTCCGCGTGGCTCGGCGCCAAGGCCGGGCTCGGGGTGATCGCGCTCTTCCTCGCCTGGTTCTGGTGGCGCGGCGTTCGGCTCTCGCGCCAACGCCGCATCCGGGGCGCGGAGCTGGTGACGGCGGGGGAGCTGCGCCGCCGGGTGCGCGCGGCGCATCTGCGCGCACGCGACCGGATGCCGGGCTGGAAGGCGCTCCGGCCGTACGCCGTCGCCGGCATCCCGTACCCCGAGCGGACCGAGACCCAGCACACGATCGTCTCGGGCACCACCGGCTCGGGCAAGACGGTGCTGATCTCCGATCTGGTGGCGCAGATCCGCAGAAAGGGCGAGCGCTGCGTGATCTACGACAAGATGGGGAGCTACACGGCGGCCTTCTTCGACGCCCGCCGCGACGTGCTGCTCAACCCGCTCGACGCGAGGGCGCCGCGCTGGTCGCCGTTCTACGAGGCGAGGAACCCGCGCGACTTCGACATGATGGCCGCGGCGCTCATCCCGCAGCAGAAGGACACGGTGGACCCGTTCTGGGTGACGGCGGCAAGGCAGCTCTTCGCCAACGGCGCCGGCGTGCTGCGCCAGAAGGGCGAGACCCGCAACCGCGTCCTGGTCGACCGCCTGCTCAAGACCGAGCTGACCGAGCTGGCGCAGGCGATGGA
>JAJEAZ010000484.1 GCA_022824105.1 Alphaproteobacteria bacterium | reverse complement strand
CCAGGCCGCCGAGCGGATACGGCAAGCTGCACCAAGCGTGCGCCTCGCCGTCACTACCCGAGGTAGGAGCCGGATGCGTTAGCGCGCACGTCCGGATCTGTGCGGGGGGCGCCGGGAAACCGGCGTCCCTACCGCGACCGCCGGTCTTCCCGCCATCGCCCCGGACCCCGCCCGTCCCGCCTCCGAGCGGGGAGGCCGGGGCCTCGTGCAACAAGGGCGGCTTTCCGTCCGGGGCAGCCTGCCTCTTCCCGGCCGGGCGGCGCGGGGCTATACGGGGGGCGTCTGTAGCGGCGGGGCGGCATGGCGGGTCTGGAAACGGTGCTTCTCGGGATCGCGGTGACGGCGGGCGCGCTCGTGTTCGGCGGCATGGTGACCTTCACCGGCTTCTTCGCGCCGATGGTGTTCCGCAAGCTCGACAAGCCGGTCGCCGACGCCTTCATGCGCGATGCCTTCGGCCCCTATTACAGCATGATGGCGTTCTTCTCCGGCCTCGCCGCCGTCACGGCGGTCTGGGTGCAGCCCTGGGATGCGGCGATCATGGCGCTGGTGGCGGCCGCCTTCATCGTCTCGCGCTATGTGACCATGCCGCAGACCCAGCGCCTGTTCGACGCGCGCGAGCGGGGCGAATACGGCGCGGCGGACGAATTCACCCGCGTCCACAAGCGCGCGGCCTTCCTGAACATGGTGCAGCTCGTCGCCGTGCTCGCCGCGCTCCTGCGGCTCGCGCTCTGAGGCGGAGCCGCCATGCGCAGGAGCCTGCAAATCGGGCTGCTCGTCTGCGGCGTTCTGGTCTCGGCGGCTGCCGGCTACTGGCTCTGGTGGGCGCTGGAGGGGAAACCGGAACAGGGCCGGCCTTCGGTCGGCGGGCCGTTCGAACTGATCGACGGCGACGGGCGGACGGTGACGGAGCGGGACTTCAGGGGCCGGCACATGCTGGTCTATTTCGGCTTCACCTTCTGCCCGGACGTGTGCCCGACGACGCTGTTCAATGCGAGCCGGGCGCTGGACGAGATCGGCCCGGCGCTGGCCTCGAAGGTCCGGCTGGTCTTCATCTCCATAGACCCCGAGCGCGATACGCCCGAGGTGGTCAAGGAATATGCAGGCCACTTCCATCCCGGGACGGTCGGGCTCACCGGCACGCCCGAACAGGTGGGCGCCGCCGCCCGCGCCTGGCGCATCTACTACCGCAAGGCCGACCCGGAGGAGGACGGCAGCTACCTGGTGGACCACTCCTCGATCCTGTTCCTGATGGACGGGGACGGGCGCTATGTCACCCATTTCGGCCATGAGGCGAGTGCGGCCGACATGGCGGCCGCGCTGAAACGCCTGCTGTGAAGGGCGTCGTCCTCGCCGCGCCGGCCTCGGGCAGCGGCAAGACGGTCATCGCCGCCGGCCTCGTCCGCGCGCTCCGCCGGCAGGGGCTCGCCGTGCAGCCCTTCAAGGCGGGGCCGGACTATATCGACGCGGGCTTCCTCGCCGCCGCCGCCGGAAGGCCCTGCCGCAATCTGGACCTCTGGGCCATGCGGCCCGGAACGCTGGCCGCGGCGCTCGGTGCCGATGCCGACATCGCGGTCGTCGAGGGCGTCATGGGCCTGTTCGACGGGCCGGAGGGCGGCGGCGGCTCCACCGCCGACATCGCTGCGCTCACCGGCTGGCCGGTCGTGCTGGTCGTGGACTGCGCGCGGCAGGGCCAGTCCGCCGCCGCGCTGCTGGAAGGGTTCGCGCGCCACCGGGGCGACATCCGCATTGCGGGCGCCGTGCTGAACCGGGTGGCGGGCGCGCGGCACGAGGCGCTGTTGCGCGAGCGGGCGGGCGCGGTCCCGATCCTGGCGGTGGCGCCGCGCGATCCGGCGCTGGCGCTGCCCTCGCGCCATCTGGGGCTGGTGCAGGCGGGCGAGCATCCCGCGCTCGAAGCCTGGCTGGACCGTGCGGCGGATGCCGTGCCGGCGGCGGCGATTCCCTTCGGTCCGCTGCGAATGGCCGGGGCGCCCGCAGCGGGCGGACCGCCCTTGCCTCCTCTCGGCCAGCATATCGCGGTGGCGCGCGACCAGGCCTTCGCCTTCGCCTATGAGCATGTGCTGGCCGGCTGGCGGCGCGCCGGGGCCGCGATCGCCTTCTTCTCGCCGCTCGCCGACGAGGCGCCGGAGGGCGATGCGGTGTTCCTGCCGGGCGGCTATCCGGAGCTCCACGCCGGGCGCATCGCGGCCGCCGGGCGCTTTATGGAGGCGCTGCGCCGGCATCAGGGGCCGGTCTATGGCGAGTGCGGCGGCTACATGGTGCTGGGCGAGGGACTGGTGGACGCCGAAGGCCGGCGCCACGCCATGGCCGGCCTGCTGCCGCTGGAAACCAGCTTCGCGGACCCCGCCCGCCGGCTCGGCTACCGCCGGCTCGAGGCAAGGGAAGACTTTCCGCTCGGCAGGAGGTTCCGGGGCCACGAGTTCCACTATGCGCGCACGATCCGCGAAGGGCCGGGCGAAGCGCTCTTCGAGGCCGCCGACACGCCGGGCCGCCCGCTCGGACCCGCCGGCCTCGTCCGCGGCCGGGTCGCCGGCTCCTTCATGCACCTGATCGACGCCGCGTGAGGGGCGCGGGCCGCATAAACGCCTTGCCTCGCCATGTGAACACAGCAAGAATGCGCTCATGACCGTTGCCGACCTCGCTCCCTGGATCACGCCGGCCATCCTTCTGGGCGTCTTCGCCTGGCTGCGATCCGACATCCGCGACGTCCGCGAACGCATGGACCGGATGGACGACCGGCTTCGCGGCGTCGAGCAGGACCTTGCGGAGATGAAGGGCAAGCTCACCTTCATCGAAAACTACATTCTGAGGCGCAACGAACCGGCGCCGGACCCGGCGGAGTAACGGCAAGCGGATACGGTCAGCCCCTGGAGGCCGCTCCGCCCTGGCTCAGCAGGCCCCGGTAGATTTCTTCGTCGCCGATGACGCCGACCAGCCGGCCGTCCTCCACCATCAGCACGGGGCGGCCGGTGCGGTGGCGGATTTCGATGGCCGTGCGCATTCGAAGCTCGGGCGGCGCGGCGCAGATGTCGCCGGCGGTGAGCGCCCCGAGGTCCATGTCGGGCGTGTGCTGCCGGATCGAGGCGGGGCCAGGCTCGACCGTCGCCGCCACCGGTTCGCCGCTCGCATCCAGCGCGAGCCGGTTGCGCCCCGACCAGTCGAGCAGCAGCGCATCGCCCTCGCGCCTGATCTCCGCCGCAGGCGTCATCAGCGAGCGGCAGCGCAGCACGTTGAGCGCGTCCATATGCGCGATGAACTCCGCCACATAGGCGTTGGCGGGGTTCAGCACGATCTCCTCCGGCTCGCCGAACTGGACGATCCGGCCGGCCTCCATGATGGCGATGTGCCGCCCGAGTTTGAGCGCCTCGTTGAGGTCGTGGCTGACAAAGAGGATCGTCTTGCCGAGGCGGCGCTGCAGGTCCAGCAGCTCGTCCTGCAGATGCTCGCGGATCAGCGGGTCGAGCGCAGAGAAGGGCTCGTCCATGAGCAATATATCGGAGTCGGTGGCGAGTGCGCGGGCGAGGCCCACGCGCTGCTGCATGCCGCCGGACAGCTCGTGCACGAAGCGGTCCTGCCAGCGATCGAGATCGACCAGCTTCAGCTTCTCCTCGACCACGGCGTCGCGTTCGGCGCGGTTCATGCCGCGCAACTCCAGCCCGAAGCTCACATTCTCATGCACGGTGCGCCAGGGCAGCAGCGCGAATTGCTGGAACACCATGGCGATGCGCTCCATGCGCATGCGCCGGAGCGTGGCGGCGTCGCAGCCGGCGATGTCGAGCGCGGCCTCGCCGTCCTGCACCAGCACCTGCCCGCGCGTCACCGGACAGAGGCCGTTGACGGCGCGCAGGAGGGTCGATTTGCCGGAGCCGGAGAGGCCCATCAGCACGCAGATCTCGCCCTGCCGGACGGCGAGCGACGCCCCGGCCACGCCCACCACCGCGCCAGCGGCGTCGTGGATTTCCTGGCGGTCCGCGCCCCGGTCGAGCAGGTCCAGCGCGGCGCGCCTGTCGCCGCCGAACAGGATGTCCACGTCCTTGAGCTCGATCGCGGGAATGGCTCAGCCCCGGTCCCTGCCGCCGCCGCGCTGCTTGCAGATGCGGTCCAGCAGGATGGCGACGATGACGATGGCGAGCCCGGCCTCGAAGCCCTTGGCGATGTTGACCGT
>JAJEAZ010000475.1 GCA_022824105.1 Alphaproteobacteria bacterium | reverse complement strand
GCCTCGGTAAGGGTGGTTCCCGGCATAAGATGTCTCCCGGCTCCGATTGCAGCCAGGGAAGCGACCTGTTCCCCAGTTGCAGATTTTTCGGGAGAAAAAACGACGCCATGTCAGATAGTTAGCACCCATCGGTGCGCGCGGAGGTGTTCAGCATCATACGGGAGTTGAACGAGGCCGGCACGACCATCCTGCTGGTCGAACAGAACGCCCATATGGCGCTCACGGTCGCGCACCACTTCTTCCTGCTCGACCAGGGCCGGGTGGCCTTCGACGGCGACCCCGGCGCCATGGCCGAGGACGAGGTCATACAGCGCGCCTATCTCGGGTCCGCCGGCGGCTGAGGCGCGATGGCCGATTTCCTCCAGAACTGTCTGGACGGAATTGCCATCGGAGCCGCCTACGCTCTGCTCGCGCTCGGCTTCACGCTGATTTTCGGGGTGCTGCGGCGCCTGAACCTCTCCTACGGACCCTCGATCATGGCGGGCGTGTTCGCGGGCACCGCGGCCTACATGGCCTTCAATGCCGGGCTTGCCGAAGTCGCGATTGCGACCGTCATCGGCGCCGTGGTCGTCGGGGCCTATATCGAGCGGCTCTGCTTCTGGGCGATCCGCAAGGAGATGGCGGTGGCCTCGATGGTCTCCAGCTTCGTCATCTGGATGCAGATCGAGGAAGGCGTCACCCTCCTCTTCCCGGACCGGACCTACGCCTTTCCGGGCATTCTTGCCGATGCCGTGGTCGAATTCGGCCCCTTCTTCCTCAGGGCCTCCAGCCTGGCGATGCTCGCCATCGCCGCCCTTGCCGTGCTGGGCCTGCTCGCGCTGATCTACCGGACGCATTTCGGGCTCGCCGTCCGCGCGGTCTCGGAGAACCCGGAAGCGGCGCGGGTTGCGGGCGTGAATACCGGCCTGGTGACGCTGCTCGCCTTCGCCTGCGCGTCGGCGCTCGGCGGGCTCGCCGGCTTCCTGATCGCGGCGGGCGACCAGCAGATCACGCCGCTCTTCGGGCTCTGGGCGACCTTCAAGGGCCTCATCGCCATGATGCTGGGCGGCATGGGCTCGATTCCGGGCGCGGTGCTCGGCGGGCTGCTCCTCGGTGTCGTCGAGGCGAACGCGCTCTGGTATCTCGGCGTCGAGACGCGCGACCTCATCGCCTACATGCTGCTCTTCGCCGTGCTGACATTCCGGCCGGGCGGCCTCATGGGGCAGGCGGCGCTCATGGCCCGGCGCGCGGCCGAAAGCCGGGTCTAGGGCGGTGCTCGACGACCATCTGATCGGCGTGCTCTCCAACATGGGCATGATCTCCTTCATCGCCCTTTCGGCCTATCTGGTGCTCGTCGTCGGCGAGATTTCCTTCGGGCAGCAGGCCTTCTTCGCGATCTCGGCCTACGCCTCGGGGATCGCGTCGGCCATGTGGGGCTGGCCGTTCCTGGGCGCGGTGCTGTGGGGCGCGGCGATTGCGGGCCTGGCCGGGCTCCTGCTCGCCATCCCGACCCTGCGGATCAGGGGGCTCTACTTCGCCATCGCAACGCTCGCGTTCGCGGAAATGGTGCGCCTTGCGCTCGAGATATTCACCTACCGGGTGGAGGTGGACGGCGAGCTCGTCGGCCCCGACGGTTCCGAGGGCTTCCGCGACATCCGCTACATCTACGAGGCCGACATCTCCGCCGGCGCGTTCCTGCTGGTCATCCTGGCGCTGCTCGCCGTCACGCTCGCCATAATCCTCTGGATCGAGAGGACGCGCCTCGGCGCCATGCTGCGCATGGTGGGCGAGGACCCGGTGCTCGCCCGGCTCCAGGGCGTCAATGTGAACCTCGCGAAGATCGCGACGGTGGCCGCCGCCGGGCTGGTCGCAGGCATCGGCGGCGCGCTCTACGCCCATCTCAACACCTATGTCGAGCCGAAGATCTTCAACGTCATGCTGGGCGTGCACGGGCTGGCCTACGGCCTGATCGGCGGTCTCGGCACGGCATTCGGCCCGTTGCTGGGCGTGGCGCTCGATATCGGCGTGCTGGAGTCGACGCGGGCGTTCTCCGGCTACCGCATGATCGTGTTCGGCGGGCTGGTGGCGGTGCTGCTGATCGTCCGTCCGCGCGGGCTGCTGGACGAGGCCGCGGTTTACCGCATCCGCCGGTTCTTCGTGAGGAAAGATGCTGGCGATTGACGGGCTGACCGTCCGCTTCAGCGGGCTGACGGCGCTGGAGGACGTGTCGCTCCACGCCGGCGAAGGCGAGGTGCTGGGCCTGATCGGCCCGAACGGCTCCGGCAAGACCACGCTCATCAACGCGCTCACCGGCATTTATCCGGCGACCGGCCGGGTGCGCTTCCGGGGCGCGGACCTTCTCGGCCTGCCGTCGGAGCGGATCGTGCGGATGGGCCTCGTCCGCACCTTCCAGAACCTGCGCATCTTCCGGCGCATGACGGTGCTGGAGAACGTGCTGGCCGCGCAGAACGGCATGCCGGACATGCGGTTCGCGGACCTTGTCGGCGGCCGGCGCCGCGATGCGGAGCAGCGGCAGCGGGCGCGCCACCTGGTCGAGCGGGTCGGGCTCGGCGGCGATGCCGACCGGCTGGCGGGCGACCTGCCGCTCGCGAGCCAGCGCCGGCTGGAGCTGGCGCGGGCGCTGGTCCGCGACCCGGCGCTGCTGCTGCTCGACGAACCTTCCGGCGGCATGACCCCGGCCGAGACGCGCGAGATGACCGGACTCATCGCGACGCTGGCCTGCCCCGGACGGACGGTCATCGTGGTCGAGCACAAGATGGCGCTCATTGTCGGCCTCTGCACGCGGCTCGCCGTGCTGAATTTCGGCCGCCTGATCGCCGAGGGGGAGCCCGCCGAAGTCCTGCAGCGCCAGGCGGTGGTGGAGGCCTATCTCGGAACCGAAGCCCCGGTCGATGCTTGAGGTGCGCGGCCTTTCGGTGAGCTACGGGCCGGTGCAGGCCCTTTCCGGCATTTCGCTGGAGGTCGGCGAAGGCGAAATCGTCGCACTCGTCGGCGCGAACGGCGCGGGCAAGAGCTCGCTCATCCACGCGGTGGCGGGGCTCGTGCCCGCGGCCGCCGGCAAGGTGGTCTTCCGGGGAGAGCAAGTGCTGGGGCTGCCGGGCCACCGCATCTTCCGCCGCGGCATCGCGCTCTGCCCGGAGGGGCGCATGGTGCTGGGCGGCCTGACGGTCGAGGAGAACCTGAAGCTGGCCGCACCGAAGCGCCGGTCGTTCGACGACCTCTACGGGTTGTTTCCGCGGCTGGGAGAACGCGCATCGAGCCGCGGCGCCGCGCTGTCAGGCGGCGAAGCGCAGATGCTCGCCATTGCGCGCGCGCTGGCGCAGGAGCCCCGGCTGCTGCTGCTGGACGAACCTTCGCTCGGGCTCGCCCCGAATGCCGTCCAGGCCATATTCGCGCTGCTGCCGCAACTCCGCGACCGGGGATTGACGATCCTCCTCGTCGAACAAAATCTCGTCCAGGCGCTCAGGGCGGCCGACCGCGCCTACCTGCTGGAAAGCGGACGCATAGCGCGGCAGGGTCCGGCGGAGGCGCTGCTGCGGGACGAGCGCATCGTCGAACAATATCTGGGGCTCGGACAGGAGGGATGACATGGCGGCAAGGGCAACATTTACGGCTTTGGCGCTCGCATGCCTGGCGTGGCCGGCGCTTGCCGGGGAACGCGCCGCCGCCAAGGTGGCCTGCGAGCCGACAGGAAAGGCGCTGGTCTGGTCCTGCGCCATCGCGGTCACGGCCCGGAAATCCGCCGAGCCGGTCGTGGCGGACTCGCTGTCCGTCAAGGCGGACATGCCCAGCATGCCGATGGCGCATAACCTGCCACCGGCAAGCGCGGTGCCCGTGGACGACATGCCCGGCCACTACAAGGCGACGCTGGAGCTCGAAATGCACGGCGAATGGGCGCTCGCCATCGAGGTGGACGGCAAGACCGCCGACACGGGCGTCCGCGTGCGGGACAAGGTCATCGTCAAGCAGGAGTTCGGCTCCGGCAAAATGCAGGAGGGCCGCAAGCACGGATCGGGACACGGCGCCGCGCCGAAGCAGTAGGCGACCGGACGGCGCGTCCGGTGTCGTTGGGATTTCAGTCGCTCATTTTTCGAAGTTAAGCTCGGGCTCTTCGATGGCTGGTTCTTCGATGATCAAGGGTGGATTGCCGATCGACCCGCTCCTGCCGATCAATGGATTGTCGAAGGTATTCAGCACCGAAACCTTGGCGGCGAGGGCCGAAGCGACATGAACGGAGTCCTTTGGGTGAACGCCATGATCCCATACCAAATCGCGGGCTGCTTCGGCGATCCGTCGCGTAAGCATCATTGTTCGAATGGAGGGGCGGTTGAAGAGCGCTTCGACCGATGAACGCCGCTCGGTCGGCAAGGCATCCCTCGGTCGCAAGCGTAAAACCTCGGTAAGTGCGAACACGCTCGTCACGATCTCGATTTCACCGCGTTCAGCCAAGGACAATACCGCCTGACATTTATCGGCCCGACCGTCTTCGTCTTGCAGCCATGCGAGGAAACAGTTCGAGTCCCAATATCGGCGCTTAACCATCAGTTGGAAGCGAGCAGACCGCGATAGTCCCCTATCGGGGCTTCGTCGTAGGGAAACAACTCGACTTCTTCTGCCCTGATGCTCGTTGGTAACCCTTCCCGGTCGTAGAGAACCAGGCCATGGGCCGCGACACGCTTTCTCCACATGCCGCGCAGGGATTCGACCAGGTCATCCGGCACGGTGCATTGCACGGCCATATTCCAGATCGGTTCGGAAATCGTGAAGTGGAGGCGGCCCCGCGCACTCAGGGTATCGAGAGTGCCCTCGACGGTGCCGTATTCGGCTATCTGGCTCGGGTGCCGGTCAGCATCCTGCCGGCCTTCAACCAGAATATCCCGACGGTCCACGCCCGTCAGAAGGCGCGTGGCCGGAACCGCGCGCGGAAACCGATTAAGCCTGCTGCGGATACGTGGCGGCGGTTTCCGTACGGTTTCCTGAATTCGGCTGACCACATTGGCATCGGTCGCTGCCGGCAGATTTGCCGCAATCAATACGCTGCCCTCGGAGACTGAAATCTCCCAGTGAACGGCATTGGGGTCGCCGCAGGTTTCGTCCGAAATCTCGCTCAGCAATCCGATGAAGGCTCGCACGATTTGCTGGAAATCGCGGTAAGGCACCTTGTCCGGGCCAAGTTCCAGTGTGAGGGCGGGGGTGTCTTCGGCACCGGCCATGCTCATTGCCTCCCGAACAGGAACGAAGCCTACCCCGCGGACGAGTCCCGGTAAAGCAGCCGCATGCCCTTGATGCCCTTTAGAGCGATGGCAGTGCGTCCCATCGCCCGACCTGAGCATCACTCTGACATGGACGAAGGCGGGGCCCATCCCCGGCTCGCGATGCCACCGCACATCCCCACCGATGCGCGAGGGCAGGCAAGTCCGAGTGGCGGTGTTTGTCCGTCTTCGTCCCGTTTCACGCGGAGCCTCGCACACCTGTCGTCAGGCTGCGTATGCAAGCCCCTTTCGTTATTCTCCCCTGCCCTTGCCGGAGACGTCGGAACCGGGAACTGCCGGAACGGGAAATGGTGCCCAGGAGAAGACTCGAACTTCCACGACCTTGCGGCCACAGGTACCTGAAACCTGCGCGTCTACCAATTCCGCCACCTGGGCACGGGGCAGGAGCGAGACGGCGTGATAAGAGGAAGGCGCACGACTGTCAACGACCGGAGACGCGCGTTCCGTGACCGACCGATCCCTCCGCGACTTCATCGCCCGGCTGGAAGGCGCGGGCCGGCTCAGACGCATTGCCGCGCCGGTTTCGCCGGACCTGGAGGTGACGGAGATCCACCGCCGCGTGCTGCAGGCGGGCGGGCCGGCGCTCCTCTTCGAGAACCTCCGCCGTCCGGACGGCAGCCCCTGGGGCATGCCGGCACTCGCCAACCTGTTCGGCACGGTGGAGCGCGTCGCCTGGGGCATGGGGCGCGAGCCGGAGGGACTGCGCGAAATCGGCGAGACGCTGGCCTTCCTGCGCCAGCCTGCGCCGCCGGGCGGCTGGCGCGAGGCGGTGGGG
The DNA here is from genome assembly GCA_022824105.1 of Alphaproteobacteria bacterium. Taxonomy (GTDB): domain Bacteria; phylum Pseudomonadota; class Alphaproteobacteria; order Bin95; family Bin95; genus Bin95. The sequence continues at coordinate 3,602 of JAJEAZ010000475.1, read as the reverse complement.
ATGCTGCCCCTGCTGAAGACCATGCTCTCCATGGCGCCGCGCACCGTCCGGCGGGGGCCCGTGCAGGAGGTCGTGCTGGAGGGGGACGATATCGACCTCGGGCGCTTCCCCGTGCAGGCCTGCTGGCCGGACGAACCCGCCCCGCTCATCACCTGGCCGCTCGTGGTCACAAAGGGGCCGGGGCGCACGGCGGAGGACGATTTCAACCTCGGCATCTACCGGATGCAGGTCACCGGGCGGAACACGACCCTGATGCGCTGGCTGAAGCATCGCGGCGGGGCCGGCCATCATGCGCGCTGGGCGAAGGAGAAGCGCGAACCGCTGCCCGCCGCCGCCGTGATCGGCGCGGACCCGGCAACCATTCTCGCGGCCGTCACGCCGCTCCCCGAAACGCTGTCGGAATATCGCTTTTCCGGCCTCCTGGCCGGCCGGCGCCTCGACCTCGTCGATTGCCGCACCGTGCCGCTCAAGGTGCCGGCCGAGGCCGAAATCGTGCTGGAGGGCCATGTCTCGCTCGACGACTATGGCGACGAGGGGCCTTACGGAGACCACACCGGCTACTACAACGCGGTCGAGCGCTTCCCGGTGTTCACCGTCACGGCGATCACCATGCGCCGCGAGCCGATCTACCTCACCACCTATACCGGCCGGCCGCCGGACGAGCCGTCCGTGCTGGGAGAGGCGCTGAACGAGGTCTTCATCCCGCTGCTGCAGGCCCAGTTCCCGGAAATCCGCGATTTCTGGCTGCCGCCGGAAGGCTGCTCGTACCGCGTGGCCGTGGTCTCGATCCGCAAGGCCTATCCGGGCCACGCCAAGCGGGTCATGTTCGGCGTCTGGTCCTATCTGCGCCAGTTCATGTACACCAAGTGGGTGATCGTCGTGGACGAGGACATCGACGCGCGCGACTGGAAGGACGTCGTCTGGGCGGTCTCGACGCGCATGGATCCGGCCCGCGACATCACGCTCGTGGAGAACACGCCCATCGACTATCTCGACTTCGCGAGCCCCGAGAGCGGCCTCGGCTCGAAGATCGGCCTCGACGCCACGGACAAGTGGCCGCCCGAGACCCGGCGCGAATGGGGCCGAAAGCTCGCCATGAGCGAGGAGGTGAGCGCGCGCATTGCCGCGAGGTGGGAGGAGTTCGGGCTGGATTGAGCGGCCCGCCGGCGCTAAATAGCGGTCCCTGGGCCGGGCCCTGTGCCTCTGTGGCGGAATCGGTAGACGCGGCAGACTCAAAATCTGTTGCCCGCAAGGGCGTGGGAGTTCGAGTCTCCCCGGGGGCACCACCGGCTGCGGCAAGCGACGGAGGACTATCTTGGGCGCCATCCATGTGACCGTTACCGTCAGCAATCCCGCAGACCGGGAACGGGCTTGGGACGGGTTGTTCCTGGTCGATACCGGCGCGACCGACACGCTGGTGCCGAGAGACCGCCTGGAAGCCATCGGGCTGGAGCCCGAGGCGCGCCGCCTTTGTGAGCTCGCCGACGGCAACACGGTCGCCATGGACATCGCGGTCGGGCGGTTGGAGTTCATGGGAGAGATTGTGGGCGGCACGATCATCTTCGGCGACAAGGGGACGGAGCCGATCCTGGGTGTGACGGCGCTGGAGTCTGTCGGGATCGACATCGACCCGCGCAATGGAACGTTGAAGCGCCTGCCCGCTGCGCGCCTGAAGACGCTGCGGGCGGCGGGCGCAAATTGCCTGCCTCTGCGGAGCGACACCGCATGAAACCCGTTTGCCTCGTCATCGGCGCCGGCGCCGGAATCGGCGGCACCGTCGGAAGCCGCTTCGCGAGGGAGGGCTACCACGCCGTGCTTTGCCGCCGCAGCGACGAGGAAGGGCTGAACCGGCTGGTGGAAGGCATCCGCAGCGAGGGCGGCGACGCCACGGGCTACCTGCTCAACGCCGTCGAGCCGGACAGCATCGAGGACCGGGTCGCCGCCGTGGAAGCGGATATCGGGCCGATCCGGACGGTCCTCTACAATCTTGGCTCCCAGGTCGGCAACCGGGCCTTGGAGGCGACCAGCTACAAGGTCTTCGAGCTTGGCTGGCGCATGGCGACCTTCGGCCTGTTCCGCACGGCCTCGGCCGTCTGCCCCCGGATGGTCGAGCGCGGCGAAGGCTCCATTCTCGTCACCTCATCGACGGCGGCGGTGCGCGGCAACAGGGGCCAGCATTCGCACGCGGCCTCCATGGCGGGGCGGCGCATGCTGTGCCAGACGCTCAATGCCGAGTTCGGCCCGAGCGGCGTCCATATCGTCCATATCCTGATAGACGGCGCCGTCGATGCCCCGGACACGCTCGGCAAGATGCTGGGGCCGGAGAAATACCGGGCGCTGCGCGAGACCCGCGGCATGGAGCATGACGGCCTCATGCTGCCGGAGAAGATCGCCGACACCTATGTCCACCTCGCGCACCAGCACCGCTCCACCTGGACGAACGAAATCGACCTGCGCTCGTTCAGCGACATGCCGTGGTGGAACACTTAGCCGAGTAGGCAAGGGCACGAAGTCTCGGCGCCACGCTGTCGCTGTCCAGTTCCGACGCTACTGCAACGTCGTTTTCGAAGCCCCTGCCGATCAGTTCCTTTCCGGAAACGCTGTCCCGGAGCGTTTCCGGGAGATGCGCCGCTACACTCTGGAAAACGCCGATCGCGGCTGCCGCCTCGGGCGACCGGGTGCCGCCGAGGCGAGACAGAACGGCTCCGGCGCCGACATGGTCCTCCAGGGCCGGGCGCAGGGCGCCGTTCGGCCATCGCTCCCCGCACGCGATCACCGCGATCCGAGGGCCGCAGGACCGCGCCGCGCGAGCGACTGCGCCCGCGTTGCGAAGGCACCCGGCAAAGGTAGGCGTCTCGCCCGTGGCCAGCGACAGGGTCGCGCCGTTCGGGGACGGCAGCACGATGCGGCTGCCTCGCGGCAGGCCCGTCAACGACCTTGGCGAGAGCGAATACCCGCCCTCCCGGCGCGGGCCTGCAAGCAGGGCGTTCTTCGATCTCGCATAGTCGGCGGCCGTGTCGTCGGCCCACCGGTACGGAAACACCGTTGCTTCCCTTGCCGCAGCGACGCAGACCGCGGTCGAGAAGGAGAGCACATCCACTATCACGATGGCGTCGCTCACGGGAGCGAGACACGCAACGCCCTGCGGCCCCCATTCGAAGCGAACTCGATATTCGCGCTGGTCATACACCATGCCGGTCGCGACGAACCCCCGCTATCCGTCCGCCCCGGCGGACCGGGCGATCCCATCGAGATGCCCCTGCTTGGCCGCCTCGTCGAGGAATGAGCCTTCGATGGAATTGCGGGCGAGCGTGACGAGGTCCGCCCTGTCCAGGTCAAGCGCCTCGGCCACGGCGACGAAATTGTCCAGCAGATAGCCGCCGAAATAGGCCGGATCGTCGGAGTTCACCGTCGCCTTCAGCCCGGCGTCGAGCATGCGCTTCAACGGGTGCTGCCTCATCTCGGGAACGCCGCACAGCCGGAGGTTGGAGAGCGGGCACACGGTCAGCGCGATGCCCCGCCCGGCCAGGCGGCGGACCAGCGCCGGGTCTTCGAGCGCGCGGTTGCCGTGGTCGATCCGGTCCACGCCCAGCCGGTCCACC
>JAJEAZ010000233.1 GCA_022824105.1 Alphaproteobacteria bacterium | reverse complement strand
GAGACGGACGAGGAGGCCTGGCGGCTCTCGGTCGGCGACATGATGGGCCGGATGATGGGGGACTATTTCCTGCCGCTGCTCGGCAATTTCGGCTTCCTGGAGTTCCTGAAGCACGACCAGGATGTGCCGGACAGCGACGTGACGCCGGAATATTGCGCGAAGCACAACTGGCTTGTCGGCTCGCCGGCGACCGTCGCGGAGAAACTGGAGGCCGTCTATGACGATGTCGGCGGCTTCGGCCAGCTCCTCCTGTTCTGCTTCGACTATGCCGACAAGCCGGAGGCCTGGCACACTTCGATGGGCCTGCTGATGAACGAGGTTCTGCCCAGGGTGAGCCACCTCACGCCCGACGCCGCCGCAGCGGCGTGAACCCCCCGCGCCGGGCTTCAGCTGTCCAGGCGGTAGAAGCGGGCGGCGGTGTCGTGGAACAGCGCGCGCCGGTCCGTGTCCGGCAGGTCGCGGACCATGCGCTTGTAGGCGCTCATCATCGCGTCGTAGCCGGTCCTGAGCCCGTCCACGGGGAAGTTGCTTGCGAACATGCAGCGGTCCGCGCCGAACAGCCGGATCGTCTCGCGCACCAGCGGGCCGTTCTCCTCCTCGCGCCAGGGGCTGTCCGGAAGGCAGAGGCAGGAGAGCTTGACCGCGACATTCGCACAGCCGGCGAGCGCCGCCATGCCGCGCCGCCAGAGGTCGAGCCCTTCCGGCGAGCGGTCCCAGGGAAAGCCCGTGTGGTTGAGCACGACGGGAACGGCCGGGAAGGCGCGGGCCACCTCCGCCGCCTCCTCCAGATGCCAGGCCGGCACGCGCAGGTCCCAGGAAAGGCCGTAGCGCTCCAGAAGCGCGAAGCCGGCAAGCCAGTTCTCGTCCTGCATCGTGCCCGGCCGGCCCTGCACCGAAAGGCCGGGCCGGGCCGCGGTCACCGGCTTGGAGCGCACGCCCTGGAAGCGCCGGGAGGCGGCGATGTGGCGCTCCAGCACTTCCGCGCAGTCCTCCCGGTGGAACCAGGCGTGGCCGACGATGGCGGCCGGCATGCCGTGCTCTTCGGCGATGCTGTCCACCCAGATCGTCTCCTCGACCTGGAGGCTCCGGTCGCATTCCGCCTCGACATGGACGGTCGCGACGACATTGTGGCCGGCGGCGTCGCGGCGGTAGTCCGCCGGCAGGTAGTTCCGGCGGAGCGGCGCGTAATCGCCGAGGAAGAAACCGCCATGCGGTTCCGGGTCGTGGAGCCAGGGATAGCGGAGCGCGTCCAGGTCCCAGAGATGGTGGTGGGCATCGACGATCGGCAGGTCGGCGTCGGACATGGCGGTCTCCCGGCAGGGTCGCCGCATCCTGCCGCGTCCCCGGACGGCGGGGAAGGCGGGCCGCGCCCGTGACGCTCGCCCCCGGAGACCCGCCGCCGTTCGAATTGCGGCCCGGCCGGGCGGATTCGCCCGTCGTTTTCGTCTGCGACCACGCAAGCCATGCCCTGCCGGCCCGCCTCGGGGACCTCGGCATATCGGAGGCCGAACTCAGCGACCATATCGGCTGGGACCCGGGGGCGGCGGCCGTCGCGGCGCTGCTGGCGGCGCGCTTCGAGGCCCCGGCGGCCTTCTCCGGCTATTCGCGCCTTGCCATAGACTGCAACCGCGACCCGGACGATCCGACCTCGATCCTGGAGGAGAGCGACGGCGTGGCCGTGCCCGGCAACCGGGGCCTCGACGCCGCCGCGCGCGCCTGGCGGCGGGACGCGCTGCTCGAACCCTACCACGCCGCCATCGAGGACATGCTGGACGACTGCGAGGCGCCTCGGGCATTCGTGTCGGTCCACAGCTTCACGCCGCGGCTGGCCGGCGGCGACCCGCGGCCCTGGCATGTCGGCACCTTCTGGAACGAGAGCGAGGGGCTCGCCCGGCCGTTCATGGCGGCGCTGGCGGAGCCGGGCATCCTTGTCGGCGACAACCTTCCCTATTCCGGCCGGTCCCGGCGCGGCTACACCACCCGGCGCCATGCCGAGCCGCGCGGCATCCCGCATCTCGGCCTGGAGATCCGCAACGACCTGATCCGCGACGAGGCCGGCGCCGCCCTCTGGGCCCGGCGCATCGGCGACGCACTCGCGGCGGCGCTGGGCTAGAGCGGAGTCTATTCGCCCTGGTCCGTGTTTCGCAGCGAGCACACAACCGTCACCCCGGCCGGAGCGAAGCGGAGAGCCGGGGGCCATCTTCCGACTTTCGCGCCAATCCGGGCCGGCGGGAGATGGGCCCCGGATCGGGGTCCTGGGCGACGAATAATACCCGCGGTCATTGACCGGAACCCATGACAGATTCGACGCCCGCCGCCCGATCTCCCCCCTTCCGTCATGCCCGGACTTGTTCCGGGCATCCATGCGGCCGCTTGGCCGGACGGAAACGGCTGAGGGAGATGCCCGGAACAAGTCCGGGCATGACGAGAAGAAGACATGAGTCCCAAGTCGAGGCCGTTGGTATAAGGCCAAGGCCGACCGCCCCTGTCAGGCGCCGGGCCCCGCCATGCCGAGCGCGATGGCTCCGAGGACCAGCAGGCCGGCGAGGCGGTTGGACTTGAAGAGCGCGAGGCAGCGGTCCGGGTCGTCGATGTCGAGGCGGTGGACCTGCCAGGCGAACTGCGCGCCGACGACCGCAAGGCCGGCATAGAACGGCCAGCCGAGCCCCGCCAGCCACCCGGCAAGCGCCAGCAGGGCGAGCGCGGCGGCGTAGAAGCCCGCGACCCAGGGCCGGGTGCGCGCGCCGAACAGCAGCGCCGTCGATTTTACGCCGACCAGTGCATCGTCCTCCTTGTCCTGGTGCGCATAGACGGTGTCGTAGCCGAGCGTCCAGGCGATGCCGGCGGCGTAGAGGGCGTAGGCCGGCCCCGAGACCTCGCCCTGGACCGCCGCCCAGCCGACCAGCACACCCCAGTTGAAGGTGAGGCCGAGCCAGGCCTGCGGCCAGTGGCTCAGGCGCTTCATGAAGGGATAGGCGAGCACCAGCGGGATCGAGCCGAGACCCACCATGATCGCGCCCGGCTCCAGCGCCAGCAGCACGGCGAGCCCGACCGCGCCCTGCAGCACGATGAAGGCCCAGGCGCGGAAGACGGTCGTATGTCCCGCCGGCAGGGGGCGGATGGCGGTGCGAGAGACGCGGGCGTCGAAGTCCCGGTCCACGATGTCGTTGTAGGTGCAGCCCGCGCCCCGCATCGCCACCGCGCCGACGGCGAACAGCGCGATCAGCAAGAGCGTGTCGGGCGCGGAGAAGCCGGGCGCGCTTGCCGCCGCCAGCGCCGCGCCCCACCAGCAGGGCAGCAGCAGCAGCCAGGCGCCGATCGGCCGGTCCCAGCGCGCCAGGCGCGAATAGGGCACCAGCCGGAGCGGGATCGCCCGCTCCCAGGCGCCCCGGATGCGGATATCGGTTGCGGCAAGGGGGTCGCGCGCCGTCATGGCCACGACTCTCGCCGCCGCGGGCGAAGGAGGCAAGGGCGGCCGTGCGGCCGGGCTTCCGTCCGGGCTATGATCGGGCCCCATGAACGGTTCTTTCGATGTTGTTGTCGTCGGATCAGGCATTGCCGGTTTGTCGGCGGCGGTTTCCGCCCTGGAAGCGGGCGCAAGCGTGGCGGTGCTGGAACGCGCGGCGCGCGAGGAGCGGGGCGGCAATACCCGCTACACGGAGAGCTTCTGGCGGATGCGGGACCGGGACACGGTCTCGGAGGATTTCGACGAGCGGCTGGCAGGCAATGCCGGCGGGCATTTCGACCCGGAGTTCGTGAAGGACGCCGGGCGGCCTTACGAGGACTGGCCGCGTCCGCTCCGCGCCTTCGGCTTCACCGACCCGGAGCTGATCCGCGTCTGGGGCGAGGATGCCGGCCCGGCGCTGCGCTGGCTCGAGGGATTCGGCGTGCGCTGGGACTTCCTGCCAACCTATTTCCCCTACCAGTCCACCACCCGGATCGCGCCCGTCGGCGGCGGGCTGGCGCTGATGGAGGCGCTGGCGGCGGAGGCGGAGCGGCTCTCGGCCTCGATCTACTACGAGACCGCCGCGCGGGGTCTCGTGCTCAGCGACGAGGGCGGGATCGTCGGCGTCGAGGCCGTGCAGCGCGGCCGGCCCGGCCATTTCCTCGGCCGGGTCGTGCTGGCCTCGGGCGGCTTCGAGGGCAATCCCGAAATGCTGGCGCGCTATATCGGGCCGAAGGCGCAGTGGACGCGGCCCGTCGCGCGCGGCGGCTACTACAACCGGGGCGAGGGCGTGGCGATGGGCCTTGCCGCGGGCGCCGCGCCGGCGGGCGAGTTCGGCGCCTTCCACGCGCAGCCGGTCGATCCGCGCTCCGGGGCCATCGAGCCCATGGTGCTGCATTATGGCTACGGCGTGCTGGTGAACCGGGCCGGGCAGCGCTTCACGGACGAGGCGGCCGGGCCGGTCGATGCCGGCTATGAGCGGGTCGCGCGCGCCGTGCTGGAGCAGCCGAAGGGCCTTGCCTGGGCGGTGTTCGACGCCGGGCTCGACGACGCGCCGCACTGGCGGGTGACGGTGCGCAGCGACCGCGAACCGCTGGAAGCGCCGACGGTCGGGGCGCTGGCTGAAGCGGCCGGCCTCGATCCGGCGGCGCTCGCGGGCACGCTCGCCGCCTACAACGCCGCCTGCCCGGAGGACGTGTCCGCCTTCCGGCCGGACGGGCCGGACGGCCTCGCCACACGGGGTCTGGCGCCGCCGAAGAGCAACTGGGCGCGGCCGCTCCTCCGGCCGCCCTTCCGCGCCTGGCCGGTGATCTGCGCCAACTGCTTCACCTTCGGCGGCCTGCGCATCGACACGAGCGGGCGCGTGATCGACCTCGACGGCGACCCGATCCCCGGCCTCTACGCCGCCGGCGAGACCGCCGGGCTTTATTACGGCGACTATACGGGCGCCACCTCCGTCATGCGCGGCGCCGTGTTCGGCCGCCGCGCCGGCCGCCACGCGGCGGGCGCGCAGTAATGGGCCCGCGCTCCGCCCGACAGGGCTGCACCGGCCCGCGGCCGGCTTGTGCGGCGGCGGGAGGCGTGGCTATGGTGGCGGGGAAGCGCCACGCCGGGAGCGGGCCGGCGCAGACATCGGTTCATGGGCCCGGCGGACGGGCCCCGCAGTTCGAGAGGGAGGCACTTATGGCCGAGACCATCACCATCCGGGCCAGCGACGGCTCAGGAGAGTTCACCGCCTATTGCGCCATGCCGGCGTCGGGCTCCGGGCCGGGCGTGCTCTGCATCCAGGAGATTTTCGGCGTCAACCACGCCATGCGCGACATCGCCGAATACTGGGCAAGCCAGGGCTATGTCGCCGTCGCGCCGGACCTGTTCTGGCGCCAGGAGCCGGGGGTCGATATCACCGACCGGACGGAAGAGGAGTGGAAGAAGGCGTTCCAGCTCTACCAGGGCTTCGACGTGGACAAGGGCATCGACGACCTGAAGGCGACTGCCGCGCACATGCGCGCCATGGCGGGCTGCAACGGCAAGATCGGCACGGTCGGCTTCTGCCTCGGCGGCAAGCTCGCCTACATGCTGGCCTGCCGGGCGGACCTCGACGCCAATGTCGGCTATTACGGCGTCGGCATCGAGGAGATGCTGGACGAGGCGGCGAACATCTCCGCCCCGCTCATGCTGCATATCGCGGAGGAGGACGGCTTCGTGCCGAAGGAGGCGCAGGCGGCGGTCCG
>JAJEAZ010000543.1 GCA_022824105.1 Alphaproteobacteria bacterium | reverse complement strand
TGCGCGCCGAGTTCCGCGCGCTTTCGCTCGTCCAGCGCGCGTTCCAGCAGCGCGCCGAAAATGGCCGGCTCCACGTCGCGCCAGTCGCGCCCGGCGGCGATATGGAGTTCGCGGATTTCGTCCGCCTCCAGCGGAACCGCCGTGCGGTTGTGGAAGAGCGAGCCGTTGAAGCGCTTGACCGTCGCGTTCAGGTGCGGGGCGTAGCCGCCCTCGTCCATGACCTGCCACAGGCTTTCCAGCGCCGGGGCAAAATGCTGCGGCGTGTCGACCATCCCGCCCAGCAGCGTCTCGAAGCCTTTCTCCGGCAACAGGCCGACATCCTCGGCGAACATGGTGAACAGGCAGCGCATGAGGAATTCGGCGACTTCCTCGGGGTGGCGCCCCCGGTCTTCCAGGCTGCGGGCGATGCGGGCGAGGCGTTCGGCGATATCGCGTGTGACCTCCGCGCTCCGCCGGGCGGGGTCGAGCGATTGCGGATCGGTCCAGACCGCGCGGAGCCGGGCGCGGACCTCCGGGTCGCGCAGGCCCTCCAGCGGAATGGAATAGCCGTCCCGGTCCGGGAATTGGGCATAGTTCTTCCCCTGGCCGGAGAAGTCGGCATAGACCTCGAAGACATGGCCGACATCGACGACAAGGACGAAGGGCGGCCAACCGTGCTCCGCCGGCAGGGCGCGGGCATAGTCCTCCGCCTGCCGCTTGGCGGCGCGCATCGCCCCGTCCCAGCCGCGCGTGCCGCGGAGCGCTGTGCCGGTCCGGACCTGCATGGCGTCCTCGGGAAGCATGTCCGTCTGTCGGGGATCGGCGGCTTTCCGCCCGGCCCGCTTGGCGGACTGCTTGGCCTCCATGACGAAACAGCCGCGCCGGTACAGGTCGATCCGTCCGGGGCTCGTGCTGCCGTCATCGTGCTTGAAGTCGATGCGCCGCTCGAAGGTGTAGTCGTTGTATTCGTTCCGCTCTTCCGAAGGGTCGGGCCTCGGCAGGCCGAGCAGGCCGCAGAGTTCGCCGGCGAACATCTGGAAATTCGCCGATTCGGAACCGCCGGACTTCTCCCAGCGGTCGATGAAGGCATCGACGGCGGCAGCGTCGATTCCGTCTTCCTGCCGTTCGGTCTGCGCGTCCGATTCGCTCATGGCGGGACCATAGCGGCGGCGACAGTCCGCGAAAGCCCCTTTATGTGCCCTTCCCGCACAAATCGGCCGCTCCTGCCAAATCGCAAGAATTCCGTTCGGAAGAAACGGGACGCATAAAGAATTTTATTGGGCGAACAGTTTTATTACCGCAAGCGTTACCGTTGCGGCCGCTACCATTCCGCCGACAACGCCGCCCAATACCCATGACTTTGTCGCCATGTGTTCCATATGCGCTTCCAGCCTGGAAATCCGTTCGCGAAAATCATGGATTTCGGTTTTGTCATCATTCATCAAGCTATCCTCGACGCGCTCCGTTGTCCAGCCGGGTCTGCGCTGTCGTTCGATCCGTCGGGCTGAAGCAACTGCCATAGGCGCTTGTGGGCGAATCCCCAATAGCCCCTGGCGGGCACAACCATGCCCGACGCTTCCTCCAGTCCGCCTGACACCAAGCCAAGAGATTTAGCAACCTCATAACTGCCTTGAGCGTCGGTTATAACCAACCAGACATGGCCGGGAACCAGCATGTAGTTTTCGGGAAAATTCTCATTAACGGCAGTTTCGTCGAACGGCGCATCGCCATCGTCCATTTTCGCCATGACGAAGTAGGCAGCCATATCGGCGCCTCCAGAACTCAGGTCGCATAACGCCGCAAATATACCATTTCGTTCGTCCGGCGCGCAAGCGGACCGGACCCGGCCGATCGGCCGCCGGAGAATGTCCTTTCGCTCCGCGTTTCCGCGCTTCGCGCGGCCCTCTCCCAACCCTCTCCCCGAGGGAGAGGGCTTTCCCGCCCGGCTGCGCGCAATGTTCACATAATACGGAAATATTTCATTGATTGGCTTGACATTCGCTCAGGCCGCGCCCAGATAGGGCGGCAGGACGCGGCATCCGGAGGCTGTGCCCTTCGCGTCGGCGCCGGCGCGAAAAAACCCCGTCGAAACCGAGGGGAGATGTGCGTCCTGCGTTTGCCTCGCGCGCGCAGGCGCAATCAGGCGCGCGAACCGCGCCGGCGCCAACGCCCGCCCGCGCGCGCAGGCGATACGCGCGAAACAGGGTCCCGCCACTCGGGCGAGCCGATGGCGGGGAGAGGGGAACGAAATGGAACGGAGGATGGACATGCAGCACATCAGGGAGGCCAGCCTGAAACGGCGGCTACATGCCGGAAGGAGCAGCGGGATATAGACCGCGGGCATAGGGAACATGACATCTCATGACATATCGCGGGGGGTCGCCGCCGGACCGCCATATGACAAAACATGACAGTCCGCAGCCGGAACATGACAAAACATGACATTCCATGACACCCCGCAGGGGGTCCCCGGAGGCGGCGCGGACGGGAGCGGCGGCGCGCTACTCCCTGGGCGCGTATTTGGCGAGGATGCGCTGGAGGGTGCGGCGGTGCATGCGCAGCCGGCGCGCCGTCTCCGAGACGTTGCGCCCGCATTGCTCATAGACGCGCTGGATATGCTCCCAGCGCACCCGGTCGGGCGACATCGGCAGCTCCGGGGGCCCCGGCGGGTCGGAGCCCATATGCTTCAGCGCCGTCTCGATGGCGTCCGCATCCGCCGGCTTCGGCAGATAGTCGATGGCGCCGACCTTCACCGCCGCCACCGCGGTCGCGATATTGCCGTAGCCGGTGAGGATGATCGCGCGGCTCTCCGGGCGGACGGTCTGCAGGTGCGAGACCACATCGACGCCGCTGCCGTCG
>JAJEAZ010000071.1 GCA_022824105.1 Alphaproteobacteria bacterium | reverse complement strand
TCAGTCCCGGTAGCTCGGGTCTTTCCTGTCCATCTTGCGCATCAGCGCGGCGAATTCGAGCGCGCCCATCGCCTCGTTGCTCTCGCGCCCGGCGAAGGCGTTGGTGTCGCGCCCCGACTGCGCCGCAATCTCGTCGGAGAGCACCCTCGGCGTGCCGGCCGCGCCGGCATCGACCTGGACCTGGCAGGCCCGCTCCAGCCGGTATAGCCGCGCAAACGCTTCCGCCACCGTGCGCCCGACGGTCAGCAGGCCGTGATTGCGCAGGATCATCGCCTTCTTCTCGCCGAGCGCCGCCAGCAGCCGCTCGCGTTCGTCGAGATAGAGGCTCGGCCCCTCATAGTCGTGATAGGCGATATCGTCGAAGAAGGTGGTGGAGGTCATCGAGATCGGCAGCAGCCCTTCCTCGACGGCGGCGACTGCCATGCCGGCCCGCGTGTGGGTGTGCATGACGCAGTTGTTGTCGCCGCCCGCCATGTGGATGGCGGAGTGGATGATGAAACCGGCGAAATTGGCTTCGTAATCGCCTTCGATGACGTTCCCGTCGAGGTCGATGCGGACAAGGTTGGAGGCCGTCACCTCATCGTAGTTCAGCCCGTACGGGTTGATGAGGAAATGATGGTCGGGCCCCGGCACGCGCATGGTGAGGTGCCCGTAAATGAGTTCGGTCCAGCCGAAATGGTCCACCAGCCGGTAGGCGCAGGCCAGCTCGGTGCGGGCGCGCCGTTCCTCGTCCAGTTCGTCGAGCGAAGGGTGGATCCCGCTTGTCTGCATACCGTCCATGACGCTGTCCTCCTCAGCCGATTTCCACGCCGGCCGGCGCGAGCGCCGCCCCGATATCGCCGGCGTCGTCCAGACTGCCGACGGCCCCGATCAGGGCCTCCGCCGCCCCGCCGCCCAGCAGCGGAGCGGCCAGCGCGCGGAACTTGCCCTGCAGCTTCTCCCACTGCTGGTTGAGGTCGCCGGCCGGCACTCCGACATCGGCGGCGCCGCGAAGCACGACGCCGCTGCCCAGATGCACGACGACATCGGCGCCGAATTTCGCCATGTCGTCCGAGCCTTCGACCGAGACGGTCTCCCGGATCGCATGCACGTCGGGCCGGTCCAGATTCTCGTCGAAATAGATGTCGAGCGCGCCGGTCGCCTTCTGCGTCAGCCCGAGGCCGACATTGTAGGCGAGGCTGAACTTGGCCTCGAGGCCGGTCTCCGGCGCCGGGATGTTGCACATGCGCAACGCATTCTGCGGGACCTTCACCTCCACCCGCTCGACATCGCCGGCGTCGAACGCCGGATTCTCCGCCACGCCGAGGCACGCCTCGATGGTGGCGTGGGTGCCGTAGCAGGCCGGATGGTATTTGAAGAGCGTGTCGAGGATGTGGAAGCGGTCCGGCTCCTCCAGAAGCGCCTCGGGCCGGAAGGTCTCGGTCTGGGTGTCGGTGAAGCCCTGCACGCAGTCGAGAACGTCGTCGCGGCTGGTGAATCCGCGTTCGGCGAGCGTGGCCGCCATGAGGCCGTTGCGCGCCGCCTTGCCGGCATGGAGCGGCTTGCACATGGTGCCGAACATGGATTTGAGCCCGGCCGCCTGGGTGCCGGCGATGCCGAGCGCGCGGGCCGTCTGCCCGGCGTCGAGGCCGAGCATGTTGGCGGCTGCGGCCGCCGCCCCGAAGGCGCCTACCGTGCCGGTGGCGTGCCAGCCCTTCGCATAGTGGCTGTCGCCGAGCACGCGGCCGATCCTCGCCTCGACCTCGATGCCGGCGACGATGCCGGCGACGACCCGCCGGCCGTCCAGCCCCCGGGCTTCCGCCAGCGCGAGCGCGGCAGGGGCGACCGGCGCGGTCGGGTGCCCGGTCATGGCGCCCAGCACGTCGTCGAAATCGAGCGCATGGCCGGTCGCGCCGTTGACCAGCGCCGCCTGGCCCGCCGACGTCTTGCCGCCGCCGCCGAAGAGCGTGGCGCGCGGCGCGCCGCCCTCCTCGGCCGCCTCGGCCCTGAGCATGAGGGCGAGCGGCTCCTGCGAGCCGGCGAGCGTGACGCCGAGCCAGTCCAGCAGGCACTGGCGGGCCATGAAGCGCACGTCGTCCGGCAGGTCCTCGTAGCGGATGCCCGAGGCAAACCGCGCGAGCTCGTGCGTGACATGCGGAGTTTCGGCCCTGCGGCCTGCCGTCTGGCGCATCGTTTCCGTCCTCCCGGCCTTCGATGTTCGCGCGAGCGCCGACGGATGCGTCAGTTAACGGCACTCGTTCCGGCGTCGGCCTGCTGGCCGACGGCCAATTCCCGCAGCTTGCGGTCGATTTCCTCCCGGTGCAAGCGGAAGCGCTCCAGCGCCTCGCCCTTGAGGCTCTTTCCGCTTGGCAATTTCAACCGCACCGGATTGACCTGGCGGCCGTTGATCAGCACCTCGTAGTGCAGGTGAGGGCCGGTCGAGAGGCCGCTGGAGCCGACATAGCCGATGATTTGGCCCTGCTTGACCCGCCTGCCCTGCCGCGAGCTCTTGGCGTAGCGGCTGAGATGGGCATAGGCGGTCTGGTAGCCACCGCGGTGGCGGATGCGGATATAGCGCCCGTAGGCGCCCTTCCAGCCGCGGGACACGACGGTGCCGTCGCCGGCGGCGCGGATCGGCGTGCCGGTCGGAGCGCCGAAATCCACGCCGCGGTGCATCCGGCTGTAGCCGAGTATCGGGTGTTTGCGGCGCCCGTAGCTCGACGTGATGCGCGCTGAGTCCACCGGCGTGGCGAGCAGCGCCCGGCGCACGCCTTCGCCATTGGCGTCGAAATATTCGAACGTGCCGGGATCCGTTTCGAACCGGTAGAAGCGCAGCTGCTGTCCGCCGGTGCGCAGCGCCGCATAGTCGATCTCGCCATAGTCCGCGACGGTTCCGTCGGCTTCGTTGTAGCGGTCGAACAGGAGCTCGAACCGGTCGCCCGGCTGGATATCGCGCTGCAGGTCCACGCTGTAGGAGAACAGGCGGAAGACATCCAGCATGAGCGCCGCCGGCGCGCCGTGCTTGACGCCGTCGGCGTAAAGGCTGGACGCGATGTCCCCCCGGATGGCGACGGGGGTGTGCCGCAGCCGGCGCTGGCGCTGGAACGACTGGAAGCTGCCGTCCAGAAGCCGGCCTATGCCGACCTCGGTGTGGGCGTCCTTCTTCATGCGCAGCCCGGAAAGCGCGCCGGCCGCGCCGGGCGCGCGGCCGCCCGCCAGCGTCACCGTCACCGTCTCGCCGACCTTGAGCCGCCGGAGGTCCATGACCTGGGCCAGCTCCCTGGCGGCCCCGTGGGCGTCCCCGGCGTGGATGCCGGCGCCGGTGAGCAGGGCGATCAGCGACTGGCCCTTGCGGATCTCCAGCGCGCGCTCGACCGGCGCCTCGCCCATTCCGGGTTCGAAGACCGTGCGGGCCGGCAGCGGCAATTTCGGCTGCAGCATCGCAACCGGGGTCGCCCATGCCGGTCCGGGCGTCGTCGGGGCCGGGACCGGCAGCGGCGGGCCGGCCCCGCGCGAGCCTTCGGGGTCCTGCCCCGACTCGGCTGCCGGAAAGGGAACGGCCAGAACGAGCGCGAGCCCCGCCGCAAGCGCATGGAGCAGGCGCAGGACATGGCGGCGAGTCAGCGCAGATACTCCGCGCCCTGCCGCCGGGCAGGCCGATCTCTTGAACAAACGGCGTTCCGGAAACGACGACAGGGCGAGGATGCCCGCCGGTCCCGAGGGAAGTCAACCGAGGCGGCGCGGAAAATTAAAAAATTCGTTGCAGGTTGTTGACATGCCGTCGCCACGGGGCCTATAAGCCGCCTCCCTGCTCGGAGACGGGCGGGCCGCTGTTTGAAAAGTGATCGGAATATGGGGAAGGGATGCGCAGGCGGCGTCCTCCGGTATCGGAGCGTCGCGCGTGTCTTTTCAGACAGAGACGCGTGCGGGATGCTCTGTGTCAACCGCGGCGCTAGCCGTCCGGGGACTCCGGTCTCCGGCGGACAAGGCGTCCGCGAGGTGAACATGAGAGTTTGATCCTGGCTCAGAACGAACGCTGGCGGCATGCCTAACACATGCAAGTCGAACGCCGCAGTCGCCTTCGGGCGGCACGTGGAGTGGCGGACGGGTGAGTAACGCGTAGGAACCTGCCCGGAAGTGGGGGACAACCGCTGGAAACGGCGGCTAATACCGCATACGCCCCAAGGGGGAAAGGCTTCGGCCGCTTTCGGAGGGTCCTGCGTTCGATTAGCTAGTCGGTGAGGTGAAGGCTCACCGAGGCGACGATCGATAGCTGGTCTGAGAGGATGATCAGCCACACTGGGACTGAGACACGGCCCAGACTCCTACGGGAGGCAGCAGTGGGGAATATTGGACAATGGGCGAAAGCCTGATCCAGCAATGCCGCGTGTGTGAAGAAGGCCTGCGGGTTGTAAAGCACTTTCA
>JAJEAZ010000576.1 GCA_022824105.1 Alphaproteobacteria bacterium | reverse complement strand
AGCTCAACTCCGGCCACAGGGATATCGACCAGCTCCTTGATCCGGAACTGCTCCAGCGGACCGTGCGCGTCTCCCGCCACCCGGGTTCCCCCTCTAGTCTTCCTGTCCGTCCCGCGGAGGCCGCTCCCGGCGCCAGCCGGGAGCGGCGTCCATGCCGCTCATATACCGGTAGACGTTCATCACCCCGGCCGCCGCCCCGAGCACGAAAAAGACCACCATCAACCAGGGCGCCGTGTCGAGCCATCGGTCCAGCCCCCAGCCGATAGCCGCGCCGACTCCCAGCGCGGCCACCAATTCCACCCCGATCCGCATGGCCGCGCCCAGCCCCTCCTTCGGAGCCGCCTTCGGCGCCTTGCCGTCGCGACGGCGCCGGGCATCGGCAAGTCTGTCGGAGAAATCGTGAAGGGGGCCGTTCCTGTCGTCTTCGCCCATTTTCGCCACGAAACGCCGTCCGGTGCGGATTCCGCCCCGAAAGCGTCCGGACACTAGGGGGCCGCCGCCGCAGGTGTCAAGCAACCCGCAGGGCAGCCAAGGCGTTGATCGGGTTCCGAATTATGCTGCGATTCGGACGATGCGACAGTATGTATCGCCGCCCTCAGCCCGCCGAAATCACGGTATCGGCGATGCGCTCGGCCATCATGATGGTCGGGATGTTGGTGTTGGCGCAGGGCACGGACGGCATGATCGAGGCGTCCACCACCCTGAGCCCCGCAACGCCGCGCACCCGGCCCTGCTCGTCGGTCACGGCCATGGGGTCGTCGTCGCCGCCCATGCGGTTGGTGCAGGAGGCATGCCAGACGCCGACGGCCGTGGCGCGCACGAAGCCTTCCAGCGCCCCGTCGTCCTCCAGCAGGTCGCTGAGGCGCAGCCCGCCGGTTATCAGCCGGTCGATCAGCATGCCGCGCGCGCCGCCGGCCATGTCCAGCACGCCGCCCACGGCCTTCGAGATCATCTCGTTGCGCTTCGTCACGCGGCCGATGGCGCGCACTTTCTCGCTGTAGGAAGACGGGAAGGTGTGGCCGGCGACGCGCGCCACGGCGGGATGCAGGTTGATGGTGGAAGCGCGCAGGAAGGCGTCCTTGAGCCGGTCGAGGTCCCGTTCGTCCGAGAGCAGGTTGAACTCGACCTCGGGTTCCTCGCGCCAGTCCTTCGACGCCAGGCGGACTTCGCCGGTCGAGTAGGACTTGTTGACGAAGACCAGCAGCGAGCCGAGCCGTTCGCCGACCGCGTGCCAGCCGGACTTCGACACCTGGACGATGAACATGTCGCCCTGCGGCGCGTCGTGCAGGCCCGAGGAATAGCGCGCGCCGACATGGATATGGCGGGCGTCCTTGCGCGTCATCCGCGCCTCGCCCGGCAGCCAGGTGGAGCAGGCGACCGAGGGATGGTCCATCAGGTTCTGCCCGACGCCCGGCAGATGGTGGCGGACCTCAATGCCCATATCGGCCAGATGGCCGGCCGGGCCGATGCCGGAGCGGAGCAGGTGCGCCGGCGAATGCACCGCGCCGCAGCACAGCACCACCTCGTTCGCCATGAAGGTCTCCGACACGCCGCGCCGCTCGGCCTTTACGCCCACGGCGCGTAGGCCGTCGAACAGGATCTCGCTCACCTGGGTTTCCGACCGGATCTCCAGATTCTCGCGCAGCCTCGTCGGCGGGTCCAGATAGCCGATCGCCGTCGAGACCCGGCGGTCGTAGAGGTTCGATACGGTGACGGGGAAATGTCCGTCCTCGAAGATGCCGTTCTGGTCCGTGAGATAAGGGTAGCCGAGCTCGGTCATGGCTTCGGCCACGGCCTTGGCATAGGGCGTCCATTCCTGCTGGTAGATACGCCGGATCGGGATGCGCCCCTCCCGCCCGTGGAGCGCGTCGTCATGGTCCATATCGCGCTCGAGCTTGCGGAAAAAGGGCAGGCAGGATTCCCAGTTCCAGCCCCTGGCGCCTTGGCGTCCCCAGTCGTCATAGTCGTTCGGGGAGCCCCGGTTGGCCATCTGCCCGTTGATCGAAGACCCGCCGCCCATGATCCGCGCCTGCTCGTAGTTGCGCAGCTCCGGCTTCTCGCTTTCGGGCAGGTTCTTGTTGACGGGCTGGAGCCGGACCCGGAGCCGGTTCCAGGTGTAATCCGGGTTGAAATAGGCCGTGCCGGGATAGCTCGAATGCACATCGGGCGGAATCGCGCCGTGCGGCGTGTCGATGCCCGCCTCCAGCAACAGGACCCTGCTGGCGCTCCGGGCCGAAAGCCGGTTCGCCATGACCGAGCCGGCGGACCCGCCGCCGACGATGATGTAGTCGTACTGCATTGCAAGCCTCCCGCAGGCTATCGTGCTATGCGGATGCGGAAATGGGAAGGCTTCACGGCATGAGAAACCTCTTGACATGCCAGGGCAGGACATACAATACTCAGGTAAGTAAGAACTTGCGGGCCTGATGGGCCGATGGCCACGGACCGGGAAAAACTGGTGAGGGAAGCGGCCGCGCGGGGCAAATATGCGCCGCTCTACAGGCATCTGCTGTCGCTCCGGGTCGAAGCCGAATGGCAGACGGATTTCGACGAGGTCGAGCGCGTTCTGGGCTTCCGCCTGCCCGATTCGGCGCGTCTCCACCGGCCCTGGTGGGCCAACTCCCGCAAAGGGAGCGGGCATTCCCATGCGCTTGCCTGGCAGGCGGCGGGGTGGCGGACGGCGCGGGTCGATCTGGAGGCGGAGACGCTGGTGTTCGAGAGAGAGGCGGAACCGCCGGCGGAGACCGCGCCGCTTCGCTACGCAGCGGAGGGAGGAGATGGTATGAGCGTGACGGACAGCCTCCAGGAGGCCCCGGCGACAATGGGCCTGCCCCGGCGGCCGGCGGGGTGGCGGCCCGGGCGCGATTTCAACCTGGACCGCGATTTCCCGCCCTGGAACGGCGGTCCCTGGCCGGAAGGCTTCACGGTAAGCCGCGAACAGATCTATGACGACATGGGCCGGTTGACCGGCGGGCCGGAGGACGAGTCCGGATCCGACTGCTGACCCGCGTGTTCCTCGATACCAATCTATTCATCCCCGCCCGGTTCGACGCGGCCCCGGCCCACGCTTTGGCAAGGGCGGCGCTGAACCGGGCCGAGCGGTCCGGTGAGGTTCTGTGCATCAGTCGCCAGGTCATGCGCGAATATCTGGCGGCCGCGACCCGACCGCAGGCATGGTCCGCTCCCTTGCCGATGTCGAGGGCGCTTGCCGACCTTTCATGGATGGAGGAGACGTATGAGGTGCTGGAGGACGGGCCGCATATCACGGGCGCCTTGGCACGGCTCTGCCGCGAGATACCCGTCGGCGGCAGGCAGGTGCATGACGCCAACATCGTTGCCACCATGCTGGCGCATGGCGAGCGGCGCCTTCTGACCTTCAATATCCGGGACTTCCGGCGCTTCGCCGCCCATATCGAGCTGGTGAACCCGGAACCCGCCGCATAGGCCGAGCCGCCTGCCCGCCGCCGTTCCTGAGCCGGTCGGGCACGGCGAGGCGGCTCCAGGGGAAGGCATGGACCCGCTCGCGGCCCGGCATCAGGACGCGCGGCGGTCGGGCGAACAGCATGCGGACCGCCGGGTCGTGGACATCGAGCCCGCCCGCATAGGCGCCGAAGGCCGGGAGCAGCAGGCGCCGGCCGTCGGTGACGAACACCCGCCCGGAGACCTGCCGCCGGCCCGTGGAAACCGTCGCGCGCGGATGGAGATGACCCGCGACTTCGCCCGGCGCCGGACTCGGGTTCGGTTCATGGCGGAAGACGAGCGGCCCGGCCCGCCATTCGGCGAGCGCGCATCCGCCGAAGCCCGGAGGCGGCTCCGGGTCGTGGTTCCCCCGCAGCCAGAGCCAGTCGCAGTTTTGCGCAAGCCGGTCGAGGCGTGCCGCGGCGTCCCGGTCGAGGCGCGCGCCGGCGTCCCGGTCGTGGAAGCCGTCGCCGAGCGACACCCAGCGCGCCGGGCTGTAGCGCCGCGCCAGCGCCTCCAGCCTCTCCAGGGTCGCGTGGCTGTCATAGGGCGGCAGCAGCGCGCCCCCGTCCGCCGCGAAGGCCGAGCCCTTTTCGAAATGCAGGTCCGCCACGACCAGGGTGCGCATTTCCGGCCACCAGAGCGCGCCCGAAGGGTCGGCGGCGAGCGATGCCCCGTTCAACCGGAAGCCGGCCGCGGTCAAAGCGGCAGTTCCGCCATGTCCGCGCCGCTCATGGCCTCGGCCACCAGATCGCTCTCGCTCTCCGCCGCCGTCTCGGCCAGCAGCTCCTCGATGGCGCCGCCATAGACGAACTCCTTGCCGATCTCAAGCAGGACCGGCACGGCGAGCGGGGACACGCGGTCGAGCCGGCGCAGCTCGATCCTGCCCCGGGCCCGCGCCAGCATCCCGCCGAGGCGGCGGATGTCGGTCAGGCCCCGCGCCGCGTCGCGGCGGGTCGCGCGCAGTAGCAGGTGGCTCGGCTCGTGCCGGCGCAGCACGTCATAGATGAGGTCGGCGTTGAAGGTGACCTG
>JAJEAZ010000675.1 GCA_022824105.1 Alphaproteobacteria bacterium | reverse complement strand
CCGGGCGCCACGCCGCACGGCTATTCCATGCGGCCCTCCGAGGCGGCCCGGCTGCAGGCGGCCGATATCGTGTTCTGGGTGGGCGAGGGGCTGACCCCCTGGCTCGAGGACGCGGTGGAGAGCCTCGCCGCGGACGCCGTGACGGTCGAGCTGATGGAGGCGCCGGGGGTGGCGCTGCTGGAGTTCGGCGAGGACGGGCACGGCGACCATGACGACGACCACAAGGACGAGCACGCTCACAAGGAGGACGACCACAAGGACGAGCATGCCCATAAAGACGACGACCACAAGGAAGAGCACGCCCACAAGGACGAGCACGGCCATGACCACCATGGCGACATGGACCCGCATATCTGGCTCGACCCCGCCAACGGCAAGGCCATGCTCGCGGAAATGGCGGCGCGCCTTGCCAAAATAGACCCGGCCAATGCGGACGCCTACAAGGCCAACGCCGCCGCCGGGGCGGCCGAGCTCGATGCGCTGGCGGCGCGGGCGGAGGCTATCGTGGCGCCCGTGCGCGGCAAGGCGTTCTTCACCGCGCATGACGCCTACCGCTATTTCGAGCACCGCTTCGGGATCGAGGCTGCCGGCTCGGTGGCGCTGTCCGACGCCGCACCGCCCGGCCCGGCGAGGCTCGACCATATCCGCAGCGAGATGCGCGAACACGGCGCGCTCTGCGTGTTCATCGAGCCGCAGCTCGACCCGAAGCTGGCGCAGACGGCGGCCGAAGGCAGCGGCGCGCGCATCGCCGTGCTCGACCCGCTGGGCGCGGACCTCGAAGCCGGGCCGGGGCTCTATCCGGCGCTGGTCGAAGCGCTGGCGCAGAGCCTCGCGGACTGCCTCGGCGGCTCGTAGCCGGCGCTCAGTAGGAGAAGGGCCAGGCGCGCAGCCGGTTGCGCGCCCGGCGCCAGAGCGCGGCCAGGCCCTCCGGCTCCAGCACCAGGAAGACCAAGATCAGGATGCCGAAGGTCATCTGGCGCACCTGCGCCACCGCCTGCGCCATGTAGGCGAGGTCCACGAACCAGGACCCGACCGAGGTCATGGCGAGGAAGACGAAGCGCGGCACGAGGCTGAGGAAGGCCAGCCCCAGCAGCGCGCCCCACACGCTGCCGAGCCCGCCGATGATGTTGACCGCGAGGTAGTAGATGGAAATGGCGAAGGTGTATTGCTGGTAGTTGGCGACGCCCAGATAGTAGGTGAACAGCACGCCGGCGACGCCGCCATAAGCCGCCGAGAGGGCGAAGGCGGCGAGCTTCACCCGGGCGGTGTCCACGCCCATGAGGGAGGCCGCGGTCTCGTGTTCGCGCACGGCGATCATGGCGCGGCCGAGGCGCGAGCGGCCGAGATTGAGCGCCGCCAGCAGCCCGGCGACCGCGACGGCCAGGACGAACAGGTAGAGCTCCGCCGCGCTGTCGAGCCGGAGGCCGAACAGCTCCGGGCGCGGCACATGGATCGAGGCCTGGATGCCGCCCGAGATCGCCGGCGTGCGGTTGATGATCCACTCGATGACGAGTTGCGCGGCGAGCGTGGCGATCGCCAGGTAGAAGCCCCTGATGCGCAGCGACGGCAGGCCGACGACAATGCCGATCAGCGCCGCCACCGCCGCGCCGGCCGGCAGCGTGAGCCAGAACGGCATGTCGAGGCGCGCCGCAAGGTTGGCGGCCGTATAGGCGCCGACCGACATGAAGGCGCCGTGGCCGAGCGAGATCTGGCCGGCATAGCCGAGCAGGATGGTGAGGCCGAGCGCGCCCACGAGGTTGATCGCATTGAGCGTGAGCACCGCCAGCAGATGCTCGCTGCCGAACAGCGGCACGGGCACGAACAGCAGGAACAGCGAGGCCCAGACGGTTCGCCGCACGGCCGGATACGGGAACAGCGCCATGTCCGCGCGGTAACTGGTCTTGTAATGGCCGGATTCGCGGAGGAACATGCCCGCCCGAAAGCACAATGAAGCAGGGGATGAGCAAAGCATGAAACTCAAGCGGGTGGAACATGTCGCCATCGCGGTTCACGACATGAAGGCATCGATGAAGATGCTGGAGGAAACGCTCGGTCTCGAACTCGACTATGAGGAGCGCATCGGCGACACGCGGCTCGCCATGTATCCGGTCGGCGAAACCAGCATCGAACTGCTGCAGGCCGAAGGCCCGGCTTCGCAGGTGAACGACTGGATCGAGCGCAAGGGCGAGAGCATCTACCATCTCTGCTTCGAGGTGGACGATATCGACGCCGCGCTTGCGGAGCTGAAGGGCAAGGGCGTCCAGCTGGTCGACGAGACCCCGCGCCCCGGCCACGGCGGCAGCCGCATCGCCTTCCTCGACCCCGCGTCCACCGGCGGCATCGTCATCGAGCTCGCGGAACTCCCCGCCGGCCACTAGCCGGCTTTCCCGCCCTGCCGGCCATGACCGACGGCGACATCAAGACCATGAAGCTCTACTCCCGGGTGGACCGGGTGTATGCCGAGCTTCGCGATGCCGGAATCGGGGACGACGACCCGGTTCCCCTCGATGTGCTCTGCCGGTTCGACCAGTATCACTATCGCGGCACCGACGCGGTGGAGGAGGGGATCGCCCGGCTTGCGCTCCGGCCGCACCACCGGGTGCTCGATGTCGGCTCCGGATTGGGCGGCCCCGCCCGATACATCGCCAGCCGGGCGGGCTGCGCGGTCACGGCGCTCGAGCTCCAGGAGGACGTGCACGAGGTCGCGTCCCGGCTGACCCGGCGCTGCGGCCTCGCGCATCTCGTGCGGCACCGGCAGGGCAATGTGCTGGACGAACCGGCGGAGCCCGGCGGTTTCGACGCGCTCTTCGCCTGGCTCTCGTTCCTGCACATCCCGGAACGCGCGCGCCTCTACCGCCGCTGCTTCGAGGCGCTTCGCCCCGGCGGCGCCATGTATGTCGAGGACTATTTCGAGCGCGGGACGCTCACCGGCGAGGAACGCGACACCCTCGCCGTCAAGGTCTACAGCCGCGACCTGCCCCGTCTGGACGACCTGCACCGGGACCTGGACCGCGCGGGCCTGACGGAGGTGGAAATCGAGGACGTGACGGAGTCCTGGACGGACCATGTCGCGGAGCGCGCACGGGCCTACCGCGCCGGCCGCGCGCGTGAAATCGCCCTGCACGGCGAGGAGGTCTTCGCCGGGCTGGACGATTTCTATTCGACCATCGCCCGGCTGTTCCGGGCCGGCAATCTCGGCGGCATGAGACTCGTGGCCCGGAAGCCCTGAGGCGCAGGGCCGGCGGCAGGATGGAGACCATACCGATATTCCCTGTTCGATCGAAAAAATTTCAATTAATGCTGCATGACTGCTTGACCTGAGGCGAAGTGTGATAGAATGAAAGTAAAGAGAGGCGGCTTCCGGGGCCGCCTTTCGGCTTTTCTGCAGAAAGCGATGGCTGGGGGCTGCGAAAAAAGACCCCGGCGGGAACGGACGGGCGAGGTGCGTCCTGCGTCTCGCGCGCGCAATCAGATGCCGTAATGGGGCTGGGCGCCCACCGGCATGTTCGGGGTCTGTCGCGATAGCGGCGGATCGGGTGTCGTTGCCCTTGCACGCTTTGCGTGTCCAACGGGGTCTTGCCGTAAGGCGCGCCCCAACCCTGAAAGAGGAAAGGGCAACGACATGGAAGTCTATATCGGTCTGGACATATCGCTGGCAAGCACGGCGGTCTGCGTTCTCGGGGAGCGGGGGACGATCTTGGCGGAGGCGCGGGTCGCGAGCGCTCCGGCGGCGCTGGTTTCGTTCATGCAGGAGGTTCCGTATGGGATCGCGGCGATCGGTCTGGAGGCCGGTCCGCTGTCGCAGTGGCTGCACCAGGGTCTGACAGAGGCCGGCTTCGAGGCGGTGCTGATGGAGACGCGCCGGGTGAAGGCGGCGCTGAAGGCGACGGGGCTCAAGACGGACCGCCGGGATGCGGAGGGGATCGCGCGTCTTTTGCAGTTGGGCTGGTTCCGCCCGGTGCATTGCAAGACGGTCTCGTCACAGGAGAAGCGGGCGCTGCTGACGTCGCGCAAGTCGGTGAAGGAGGCGCTGATCGCCATGGAGCTGTCGCTGCGCGGGGTGTTGCGCAACTTCGGCCTGAAGCTGGGCCGGGTCTCCAAGGGGTGCTGGGAGGCGCGTGTGCGGGAGCTTGTCGCCGGCAACGCGATGCTGGAAGCGGCGGCCGAGCCGATCCTGCGCGCGCGGGCGAGCCTGCGCCGCGAACTGGCCGGTCTGGAGAGGCTGATCCGCACTCTGGCCAAGGACGATCCGGTCTGCGGCCTGCTGATGACCATGCCGGGGGTCGGGCCTGTGGTTGCGCTGACCTTCAAGGCGGCCATCGACCGTCCCGACCGGTTCCGCAGATCGAAGGATGTCGGCCCCTGGGCGGGGCTGACGCCGGGACGGAACCAGTCCGGCGAGAGGGATATTATCGGCCGGATCACCAAGGCCGGCGACGCCGGTCTGCGCAGGGCGCTCTACCAGGCGGCCACGGTGATGCTGCACCGCACGGGGCCGAACTGGCTGAAGGCCTGGGCGCTGCGCCTGGCGAAGCACAGGGGGATGAAACGCGCCACCGTTGCGCTCGCCCGGCGCATTGCCGTGGTGCTCCACCGGATGTGGCGCGACGGCACGGCGTTCCGCTTCACCCGCGATGAGGCGATGGCGCCGCGCACGGCATAGACGCGGCGGCACGCCACCGGCAACCGGCAAACAACAGGAGGAACGTGGCACGCCCGCAAGGGGGCGATCCACCGCTGTCCCTCGCCGGGACGCGGGGCCCGATGATGCACGTCGTGCGCCTTGTCGCCGAAACGCCTTGTTGCGTTCGAGCACGCCTTATCAGATCGGCACTCGGGACCCGCACTGGACCAGGCATGACGTTGGCGGCCAACGCGCCGACCACGAACGGAAGCGAGAGCCTGGCGATGGACACGAAAACGGTGAACGCCTGACAGGCGTGCGAGCCGAACCGACAACAATGACCAGGCCTGCCGCGGCGGCTCAGACCCGTCGCAACCGGGCCTCGCCAATCCACCTTCAGCTGCGCGGGACGGAAATCGCACCGCGGCGTTCGGCGTTGAAAAAACATGCTTGACGGGGAAGGCCCCATTACGGAAGGCGCGCGAGCCGCGCCGCCGCGATACGCCCGCCCGCGCCCGCGCACGCCCGCCCGCGCGATAACGCGCGAAACAGGGACACCCCTGTCCCGCCCTTTGCCTGGAAGGAGGCACGCATGACCGTGAACGACCCATGTCCCGAACTGGCGGCGATGCTGGCCGCAAGGCTCGCGCCCGCCGCCATGGCCCTCCTCCCGTCATGCCCGTCCTTATATCGTCATGCCCGGACTTGTTCCGGGCATCTCCATCGGGGCCATTGCAGCGGCGGAAATGGATGCCCGGAACAAGTCCGGGCATGACGGAAGGGTGTTCAGGCAAGACGGAAAGGAGCAAGCCGGCACGCCCGCAGACGCTCCCGAAGAGCCGGTTGCCGGGCCGCCGGATCCGCAGACCGGCGGAAACGGCCCGCATGACAAAACATGACATTTCCGTGGAGCACATGACCGAACATGACATTTCATGACATCGCACACGGCCTCCTCATGACGAAACATGACATCCACGGTGGAGGGGACGGCCCCGCCGCAACGCGCGGGCGGGCGCGCACGCGCGGTCGCCCGCGCATTATGCGCGCGAGACGAGCGCTCCTCCGGCGGCAGGGCGTCCGGGACCGCAGACCGGCCCATGACCGAACATGACATTCCATGACATTTCCGCAGGGGTCCCTCGATACGCGGCCGGCAACCCTGCTCGGGGGAGGGGGCGGCCGGCCCGAGAGGCGTCGGCCCGACTTTCCGCTTGACCCCTCCAAGGAGCTTGGTAGCGTCGAATCGGCAGAGTGTTCGACAGAGTGAGGTGCCCATGCCCGCCCCCGGGGAGAACCTGAAGATCAACGGCGAGCGGCTCTGGGACAGCCTGATGGAGATGGCGAAGATCGGCCCCGGCGTCGCCGGCGGCAACAACCGCCAGACGCTGACCGATGAAGACGCCGAGGGCCGCGCGCTCTTCCAGCGATGGTGCGAGGCGGCCGGCTGCGAGATGGGCCTCGACAGCATGGGCAACATGTTCGCGACACGGGCGGGAACCGACCCCGACGCGCTGCCGGTCTATGTCGGCAGCCACCTCGACACGCAGCCGACCGGCGGGAAATATGACGGCGTGCTGGGCGTGCTGGGCGGCCTTGAAATCGTGCGCACCCTCAACGACCTCGGTATCAGGACGAAGCATCCCATCGTGGTCACCAACTGGACCAACGAGGAAGGCACGCGCTACGCCCCGCCCATGCTGGCCTCGGGCGTCTTCGCCGGCGTCCACACGCAGGACTGGGCCTACGGGCTGACGGACTCGGAGGGCAAGCGCTTCGGGGACGAGCTGGAGCGCATCGGCTGGCGCGGCGAGGAAGAGGTCGGCGCCCGCAGGATGCACGCCTATTTCGAGCTGCATATCGAGCAGGGTCCGATCCTGGAGGCGGAGGAGTGCGACATCGGCGTCGTCACCCACGGCCAGGGGCTGCGCTGGATCGAGTGCCGGGTGACGGGGAAGGAAAGCCATACGGGCTCGACGCCCATGCGCATGCGCCGGAATGCCGGGCGCGGGCTGGCGCAGATCACCGAGCTGGTGCACGAAGTCGCGATGAAGCACCAACCCAATGCGGTCGGCGCCATCGGCCATGTCGACGTCTATCCCAACTCGCGCAATATCATCCCCGGCCGGGCCGTCTTCACGATAGATTTCCGCAGCCACGTCCTGGAGACGCTGGAGGCCATGGTGGCCGAGGTCATGGAGAAGGCGCCCCTGCTCTGCGAGGCGCTGGGCTGCGAGATCGAGACCGAGGTCGTCGGCAGCTTCGACCCGCCCGAGTTCCACCACGGTTGCGTCAAGGCCGTCCGCGATGCGGCCGAGCGGCTGGGATATTCCCACCTGGACATCGTGTCGGGCGCCGGCCACGACGCCTGCTGGATCAACGACGTCGCGCCGGCGGCGATGGTGATGTGCCCCTGCGTGGACGGGTTGAGCCACAACGAAGCCGAGGAAATCTCGCCGGAATGGGCCGCCAGGGGCTGCGACGTGCTCTTCCATGCGGTGGTCGAGACCGCGGAGCTTCTGGAATAAGGCGGACCCCGGCGGCTGCGGGCGGGCCGAACCGGCTCGTGCAGGGAGAGAGATGTAGCGGAGGCCTCGAATGAGCAAAGTCATCAAGGGCGGCACGGTCCTGACGGCGGACCGGACCTGGAAGGCCGATGTCCTGGTCGAGGGCGAGAAGATCGCCGCTATCGGAGAGAACCTGAAGGGCGACGAGGTGGTGGACGCCTCCGAAGCCTATGTGATCCCCGGCGGCATCGACCCGCACACGCATCTGGAAATGCCGTTCATGGGCACGACCGCCGCCGAGACCTTCGAGTCCGGCACCTGGGCGGCGGCAACCGGCGGGACCACCATGCTGGTCGATTTCGTGCTGCCGGGCGAGGACGGCTCGCTGCTGAGCGCCGTCGATTCCTGGGACGCCAAGTCGAAGGACCAGATCTGCGTCGATATCGGCTACCACTGCGCCATCGTCGACTGGAACGAGCAGATCCACAACGAGATGGCCGAGGTCGTCCGGCGCGGCATCAACACCTTCAAGCATTTCATGGCCTACAAGGGCGCGCTGATGATCGACGACGACGAGATGTTCGCGTCGTTCCGCCGCTGCGCCGCGCTGGGCGCCATGCCGCTCGTCCATGCCGAGAACGGCGACGTGGTGGCGGCGCTCCAGGAAAAATACATGGAGGAGGGCCTCACCGGGCCGGAGGGGCACGCCTATTCGCGCCCGCCGGAGGTCGAGGGCGAGGCCGCCAACCGCGCGATCATGATCGCCGATGCGGCGGGCGTGCCGCTCTACATCGTGCATGTCTCCTGCGAGCAGGCGCATGAGGCGATCAGGCGCGCGCGCCAGAAGGGCATGCGGGTCTATGGCGAGCCGCTGATCCAGCACCTCACCCTGGATGAGTCGGAATATTTCGACCAGGACTGGGACTATGCCGCGCAGCGGGTCATGTCGCCGCCCTTCCGCGGCAAGGTGCATCAGGACGGCCTCTGGAACGGGCTGGCGGCCGGGTCGCTGCAAGTGGTGGCCACCGACCACGCCGCCTTCACCACGGGTCAGAAACGCATGGGGCTGGCGGGCTTCCCGATGATCCCCAACGGCACCGGGGGGCTCGAGGACCGGATGCCGGTGCTCTGGACCAAGGGCGTCGATACGGGGCGGCTGACGCCCAACGAGTTCGTCGCGGTCACCTCCACCAACATCGCCAAGATCCTCAATGTCTATCCGAAGAAGGGCGCGCTGGTGGAAGGGGCGGACGCCGATGTCGTGGTCTGGGACCCGAAGATCAAGAAGACGATCTCCGCCACCACCCAGAAGTCGATCATCGACTACAATGTCTTCGAGGGGATCGAGGTCTCGGCTCAGGCGCGCTACACGCTGAGCCGCGGCGAGGTGATCTGGGAATATGGCAGCAACTCGCAGCCGCGCCCCGGGCGCGGGCGGTTCGTGCGCCGCCGGGCGTTCCCCGCGGTGCATGAGGCGCTGGCCCGCTGGAAGGAGCTGACCGCGCCGCGCAAGGTGCAGCGCAACCCGCTGAACATACCGAGCGGGGTTTGAGCCCCGCGACGAGCGAGACCGCCCTGTTCGCGGCTGCTTCGCCGGAACCGGACCGGCGGTCTCCGATGCCTGAGACGGGTGCGATAAGCGCCTCTTCGCTCGACCTTGTCTTCCAGACCAGGGGCGGCCCCGTCCATGCGCTCTCGAATGTGGACCTGGAGGTCGCGCCCGGCGAGTTCGTCAGCTTCATCGGGCCTTCGGGCTGCGGGAAGACGACCCTGCTGCGCGTGATCGCCGACCTGGAGCAGCCGACGGGCGGCACGATTTCGGTGAACGGGATGACGCCGGGAGAGGCCCGGCTGAAGCGCGCCTACGGCTATGTGTTCCAGGCGGCCGGGCTCTACCCCTGGCGCACGATAGAAAAGAATGTGCGCCTGCCGCTGGAGGTCATGGGCTACCCGGCGAGGGAGCGCGCCGAGCGGGTCGCCCGCGTGCTCGAACTCGTCGGCCTCCGCGATTTCGGGCGCATGTTTCCCTGGCAGCTTTCGGGCGGCATGCAGCAGCGGGCCTCGATTGCGCGCGCGCTCGCCTTCGATGCCGGCCTGCTGCTGATGGACGAGCCCTTCGGCGCGCTCGACGAAATCGTGCGCGACCATCTGAACGAGCAGTTGCTGGCGCTCCATGCGCGCACCGGCAAGACGGTCTGCTTCGTCACCCACTCGATCCCGGAAGCGGTCTACCTCTCGACCAGGATCGTGGTGATGAGTCCGCGGCCGGGACGGATCATCGACGTGATCGACAGCACCTTGCCGCAGGAGCGCCCGCTCGACATACGCGAGAGCGCCGCCTTCCTGGAGCTGGCCTCCCGGGTCCGCGAAGGCCTGCGCGCCGGACACAGCTACGATGAGTGAGGCGGCGGTGCGCGCGCCAGGGTCCATGTTCGGGAGCGTTGCGCTATGTCCCCCTACCGCCAGGCGCTACCGCATGCACACATCTGTTTTCGGTGGCTTCGGAACTCATGCCCCCCGCCCGTCGCCCCGGCCTCCGAGCCGTGTGTGGACGCCTCCTTGTATGCAAGCAGTTTTTTCGGCTTGGTGGGGCTTTTGCGGTCAGGCGCAGTCGTGTGTCCGGCCTCTCTGTGCGGCCTTGCCAACGCCGCGGGCCTGTATGGAGATAGGCGGACCGGGTCCATATCGGGGCCATGTGTTCGAAGACACCCCGGCTCGGCCTGGTTTTCCCGATCCCGTCTCATTGACCGTTTGCCCTTACCCCTTGCCTCGGCCTGCCTGCATCCGGAGCCTGCCCCGGACCCGATCCGGGTTCGCCGCGCCGCGCTCAGGCGGCGGCGGGAGCCCGGTATGTTTCTTTCTTCGTCGCCAGCGCCCAGAGGATGCGCGCCATGCGGTTGGCGAGCGCCACGGCGACAACTTTCCTCGGCTTGCGCGCCAGCATCGCCGCCAACCAGGGATCGTCGATCCGACCGCTGCGGACCGTGTTCTGGATCACCGACATGGCGCCGACCACCAGGAGCCTCCTGAGGTCTCGCTGTCCCATCTTGGAGAGTTTCCCCAGCCGGGGCTTGCCGGCCGTTGTGTGCTGGCGCGGCACAAGGCCGAGCCAGGCGGAGAAGTCCCGTCCCCGGCGGAAGCCCGCAAGCGGCGGCGCCAAAGCCTGGAGCGCCAGCGCGGTGATCGGGCCCACCCCCGGCACGGTCATCGCGCGGGCCGCCTCCTCATTCTGCCGCGCCGCCGCGCGCAACTCCCTCTCCTGCTCCGCGATCTTGCGGTCGAGCTCGGCAATCTGTTCCAGCAGCAGCCCGCCCAACTCGCGCACCTTCGCCGGCAGGCTCGTCTCCGGGTCCGCGATCGCCATCGCCAGGCGGCGCACATGAACCGGACCCTTCGGCGCAATCACACCGAACTCCGCAAGATGGCCCCGCAGCGCATTGATCGTCTGCGTGCGCTGGCGCACCAGAAGGTCGCGAACCCCGAACTGCATCATGCCCGCCTGGCTCTCCTCGCTCTTCACCGCAACGAAGTGCATGGTCGGGCGCGACGCCGCCTCGCAGATCGCTTCCGCGTCCGCCGCGTCGTTCTTCTGGCGCTTCACATAAGGCTTCACATAAATCGGCGGGATCAGCCGCACCTCGTGTCCCAGCTTGCCGATCTCCCGGCCCCAGTAATGCGCGCTCCCGCACGCCTCCATCGCCACAAGACAACGAGGCTGCGACGACAGAAACGGCAGAACCTTCCCCCGCGACAGCTTGCGACGGAACGCCACCGAACCGTCCGCATACGCCCCGTGCGCCTGAAAGCTGTTCTTCGACAGGTCGATCCCGATGATGCTAGCTTCCTTCATTGGATGCCTCCTTCCCGTAGGGTTCGTTTCGACACCGCTACCTTGGCACATCGCGATGCCGGAGGAAGGAGGCGTCCACCCCATCGGGGCCCATCTCTGGCTCCCGATGCCACCGCAGCCGGTGGAGAACCGGCTCAGCCGCCGCAGCTGCCGCGAGGACCGAAGCGGGCCCCGGCTCGGGGGCCGAGGCGACGAAAGAGAGCGCAGAGCGGGCAGTAACCGGGCCCGCGAGCACGCTGGATACAAGCAGGGGCGAGATGTGTGAAGCCGGTAGCCCGCGAGGGAAGGGCCGGTTGCAGCAGGCGCCGTTCAGCCGACCGGGCAGAAGTCGTAGGCGCCGATCCCCTGCACGATCAGGAAGCGGGCGCGGCTGCCGTCCTTTCCGGTGACGCGGTGCGCTGTCATTTTAGGCACGGCGCAGCTCTCGCCGACCTCCAGCAGGTAACGCGCCCTGGGCGCGCGGGTCTCCACCGAGAGCGTGCCTTCGAGGCAGTAGAAGGTGTCCTCGATCTCGCTGTGGTAGTGCCAGGGCACTTCCTGCCCTTCCGCAAGCGTCAGGATGCCGACCCGCAGCGCATCGGTTTCCGCCACCGTCTCGCGGCGTTCGATGACATAGGGCCGGGCGTCGGGGTCTGCCATCGGTCGAACTCCCTGCGTCGCACGCAATCCACGGCTTGCGCCGCAATCGCTGCGAGGAGTCCTATGGGCCGGCTGCAGACCCGTCAAGGCGGGCTTCGCCTCCGCGAGGCGCCGCTATGCCCCTCCTGCCGGCAAGTCGGCGAGGTGCAGGACACGGTCCGAAAGGTAGGGATGCTCGCGCACCTTGTTGTGGAAGCGCGTGTCGGCGGTCACGACCGGATATTGGGCATGAACCGCCAACGCGAGGTAGAAACAGTCGTAAACCGGATGGTCCAGATCGCTCGCCAGCCGTGTTGCCGCCGCCGTGAGGTCCGGCATCGACAGGGGCGTCGAAACCGGGGCTGTCCGCAAAGTCTCCACCGCCTCCGCGAGGTCGGAGGCCGCAATATCGCCGCGCCGGCGCATGGCCCAGAGCGCATTGGCGACCTCGGCGAACAGAAGCGGCGGCGCGGCAAGCGTCGAATCACCGTCCAGAAGGGCGGCGGCCTTATCCGAAAGCGCTTCCTCGACCAGCCATTTCACCGCGACGCTGGCATCGACGACATAGCCTGTCACGCCATGCTGTCCCGGTCCCGGTCCGCTCGTATCGTAGCAGTGCTATCGACCGAGGAGCGAAGCCGCCGCCGCAACGCAGCTGCGCGTGCGGCAAACTCTTCTTCCGTTCCCAGCAGCGTTTCCCGCAGGATGGCCCGATGTTCGGCTTCGGCGGACCGTCCATTGGCCGCTGCGCGCTGCTTCAGCGCGCCGACGACCTCCTCGCTCAGCTTCCTTACAGTGAGTTGGGCCATCCAGATTGTCTTCTTTGCTGCGTCTTCAATGACAGCATATTTAGCCGGTTTGCCTTTACCGGGCAATCCGGGCGGCCCCCGCCATTGCGCGGGGCGGGCTTCGCACCTAGATAGGGTCCGGCCGCTGGCGGGAGCGGCGTTCGGAGGTCGTGGGCAGAGAATGGGCATTCCGTTCGTCAAGATGCACGGGCTCGGCAACGACTTCGTCGTGCTGGACGCGCGCGCCCGGCCGCTCGACTGGTCCGAGGCGGGCTACCGCCGCGTGGCGGACCGGCGCACGGGCATCGGCTGCGACCAGTTCATGGTGCTGCGCCCGCCCAGGCGCGACGGCGATGTGTTCATGGAAATCCGCAATGCCGACGGCGGCGAAGTCGAGGCCTGCGGCAACGGCACGCGCTGCGTGGCGGCGCTCCTGTTCGACGAGCGCGGCCGGGACGAGGCGGCGGTCGAGACCGTGGCCGGAACGCTCCGGGCGGCGCGCGCGCATGCCGGGCTGGTGCGCGTGGACATGGGGCCGGCGCGGCTCGCCTGGGACGAGATTCCGCTTGCCGGGCCGGCCGACACGCTCCGCCTCGACCTGGCCCATGGCCCGCTGTCGGGACCGACGGCGACCAATATCGGCAATCCTCACGCCACCTTCTTCGTCGAGGACGCAGAGACCGTGGACCTCGAAAGCTGGGGGCCGAAAATCGAGCATGACGCCCTGTTCCCGGAACGCGCCAATGTGGGCGTGGCCAACATGCAGGGACGGGACGCGATGCGGCTTCGCGTCTGGGAGCGCAGCGTCGGCATCACGCGGGCCTGCGGCACCGGGGCCTGCGCGGCGGCCGCGGCGGCCGTCCGGCGGGGCCTCGGCGAGCGACGGATGGAAGTGCGGCTCGACGGCGGGCCGCTCGGCATCGAGTGGCGCGAGAGCGACGGCCATCTGCTGATGACAGGGCCGGCCGCGGTCAGCTTCCGGGGTGAGCTGGAGGCGCAGGTGCCGGAGGCCGCGCCGTGACCGCCGAGATCGTCACCTTCGGCTGCCGACTCAATGCCTGGGAATCCGAGGCGATGCGCCGGCTGACGGCCGAGGCCGGTCTCGGGGATACCCTGGTCTTCAACACCTGCGCGGTGACGGCAGAGGCCGAACGGCAGGCGCGGCAGGCGATCCGCAAGGCCCGGCGCGAACGGCCGGAGGCGGAGATCGTCGTGACCGGCTGCGCCGCCCAGATCGCGCCGGAACGCTGGCTGGCGATGGAGGAGGTGGACCGGGTCGTCGGCAATGCCGAGAAGCTGACCGCCGAGGCCTGGAAGCCGGAGGCGCCGGCGGCGCTGGTGGACGACATCATGAGCGTGCGGGAGACCGCCCCGCACCTGCTGGATGGCTTCGGCGGCCGGGCGCGGGCTTTCGTGCAGGTGCAACAGGGCTGCGACCACCGCTGCACCTTCTGCATCATCCCCTACGGGCGCGGGCCCAGCCGCAGCGTGCCGCTCGGCGAGATCGCCGCGCAGACCCGCCGGCTGCTGGAGGCGGGCGCGGCCGAGATCGTGCTGACCGGCGTGGATATCGCGTCCTGGGGCGCCGACCTGCCGGGCGCGCCCCGGCTCGGGCAGCTGGTCCGCCGCTTGCTGGCGCAGGTGCCGGAACTCGGGCGGCTTCGGCTCTCCTCCGTCGATCCCGCCGCCATAGACGAAGAGCTTTTCCGGCTGCTCGCCGACGAGCCCCGGCTGATGCCGCATTTGCACCTTTCCGTGCAGGCGGGCGACGACATGGTGCTGAAGCGGATGAAGCGCCGGCACCTGGCGGCCGATATCGTCTCGCTTTGCGGGCGGCTGAAGGCGCTGCGCCCCGAAATCGCCTTTGGCGCGGACCTGATTGCCGGCTTTCCGACCGAGACGGAAGCGATGTTCGCCCGCAGCCTCGAACTGGTGGAGGCCTGTCCGCTCACCTGGCTGCACGTCTTCCCCTATTCGCCGCGCCGGGGCACGCCGGCAGCGCGAATGCCGCAAGTGCCCGCCCCGGTGCGCAAGGAACGCGCCCGCCGGCTCAGAGGCGCGGGCGAAGCGGCCGCCGGGCGGTTTCTGGAAAGCCGTGTCGGCCTGACGGAGCGCGTCGCCGTGGAGAAGGACGGCATCGGACGCACGGAGCAGTTCGCGCCCGCCCGCCTCGAAGGGCCCGCCCTGCCCGGTTCGGTCCGGCGCGCCCGGGTGCGCCGGGTGGAGAACGAAAGGCTGGTCGCGGAGGTGCTGGCGGCGTGAGCTGGCTCCAGCGGCTGAAGCAGGGGCTGTCGCGATCCTCCGACCGCCTCGCCGACGGAATTGCGGGCATCTTCAACCGGCGCCGACTGGACGATGAGGCGCTGGAGGAACTGGAAGACCTGCTCATCATGGCGGATCTCGGGCCGGCCACGGCGGCGCGCCTTGCCTCCGGTCTCGCGCGCACACGCTTCGGCAAGGAGGTGTCGGGCGAGGAAGTGCGCGGCGTGCTGGCCGACGAGATCGCCGGACTGCTGGAGCCGGTGGCCCGCCCGCTGCTCGCCGACCCGGCGCGCAAGCCGCATGTCATCCTGGTGGTGGGCGTGAACGGCACCGGCAAGACGACGACCATCGGCAAGCTGGCGCACGCCTTCCGCGCCGAGGGAAAGACCGTTCTGCTGGCGGCGGGCGACACCTTCCGCGCGGCGGCGGTGGAGCATTTGCAGCTTTGGGGCGAACGGGTCGGCGCTCCCGTCGTCGCGCGGCCGACCGGGGCGGACGCCGCCGGCCTCGTCTTCGACGCCCACGGGCAGGCGATCCGCGACGGTATCGACATATTGCTGATCGACACGGCCGGACGGCTGCACAACAAGGCCAACCTGATGGAGGAACTCTCCAAGATCACCCGCGTGA
The DNA here is from genome assembly GCA_022824105.1 of Alphaproteobacteria bacterium. GTDB lineage: Bacteria > Pseudomonadota > Alphaproteobacteria > Bin95 > Bin95 > Bin95. The sequence continues at coordinate 1,697 of JAJEAZ010000675.1, read as the reverse complement.
TCGCCAAGCAGGACGCGGACGCGCCGCACGACACCGTGCTGACGCTCGACGCCACCACCGGCCAGAACGCGCTGCAACAGGTCCGCGCCTTCCGCGACATGGCCGAGGTGACGGGCCTGATCGTGACCAAGCTCGACGGTTCGGCCAGGGGCGGCGTCGTGGTCGCGCTCGCCGAGACGGTCGGCCTTCCGGTCCACGCCGTCGGCGTCGGCGAAAGCGAAGAAGACCTCCGCCCCTTCACCCCCCGGGATTTCGCCCGCAGCCTGATGGGGCTGGAGTGAGCTTCATGGCTCAACGCAAGCGCCGACCGGCCGGAATGCGCCATGGTGTCTTGTCCTGCCCATCATCGTGTCCCCGTCTTCCCGGGAGAACTATGACGAAAGAGCATCAATCGAGGCGATTCAAGGGCTTCGTAATAAAACCGGTAGGCGATGGAACTTATACCCGCGGTCGTTGACCGGAACCCATGACGGCTTCGACGCCCGCCGCCCGAACGCCCCCTTCCGTCATGCCCCGACTTGTTCCGGGCATCCATGCGGCCGTGTGGCGGAAGCGGTGGAAGGGGATGCCCGGAACAAGTCCGGGCATGACGGAGGGGGAAAGCGCAAGAGGCGCGCGCATCACCGGTCGCGAGAGGGTGGTCACGACAAAAACATGACATTTCATGACATCCCCGCAGGGGTCTCCGCCGCCGCCCCGGCCCTCCTCCCGTCATGCCTCTTGCGTCATGGGTTCCGGGCAACGACCGCGGGTATAACGCCCGATCCGGCGCTGAAATCCCGAGCGTTGGGGCGGACTCCGTTCCGATTGGACCGTAATCGGGGTCAGGCTCGCAGGCCGGGGTGGCGGCTGCGCCGTGCGGCAGGGCTGCCGCCTTCAGAACGCGCGGTGGAGCAGGGGCTCGCCCGCAACGAACCGCTTCAGGTTCTCCAGCCAGATTTCCGCGACGCGGACGGCGTAGAGGGGGCTGAGCGAGCCGTTATGCGGCGTGATGAACAGGTTCGGCACGTCCCAGAGGTCGCTGTCGGCGGGCCAGGGCTCGACCGGCAGCACGTCCAGGAAGGCGCTTGCGATGCCGCCGGACTCGAGCGCGTCGCGGAGCGCGTCGACATCCACCAGCGCGCCGCGGCCGACATTGACCAGCACGGCCGTGTCCTTCATGGCCGCGAGCGCCGCCCGGTCGATCATGCCGGCCGTGTCGTCCGAGATCGGGAGCGCGAGCACGACGAAGTCCGCTTCCGGCAGGAACGCCGCCAGGTCGGCCATCGTCCCCTGCCGGTCCACGCCCGGCGCCGGTTCGGGCGAGCGCCTGATGCCGTGGACTGTCATGCCGAACGCCCCGGCATATTGCGCCACCCGGCTGCCGATGGCGCCGAGCCCGACAATCAGCACGGTCGTGGCGCTCAGCCCCGGCAGCATGAGCTTGCCCCATTTGTGCGCCTGCTGCTGGTCGCGAAGCTCGCGCAGGCGCTTGGCGCCCCACATGAGGCCGGCGAAGGCGAGCTCGGCCACTTCCGGCGCATTGGCGCCGGGGCTGTGCGTCACGGGAACGCCGTTGGCGCGCATGCCGTCATAGAAGCGCCCGTCTATGCCCGCATCTTCCGTATGCGCCCATTTCGGCGGCGTGATCGAGAGCATGTCGTCCACGAAACTGTCCGTGTAGGCGGTGCCCGCATAGACGATGATGTCCGAGCCTT
>JAJEAZ010000311.1 GCA_022824105.1 Alphaproteobacteria bacterium | reverse complement strand
TCCCGCCGCGCGACAGCGGCTAGCGGGACATATGGGCGGGCGCTGCGGGATTCCCTGCCGCCGGACGCGGTAAACGCTGCCGGGTGCGCGGGATGATTCGGCAGTACGAACTGATCGAACGCATCCGGGCCTACGACCCCGATGCCGACGAACTGCTGATAAACCGCGCCTATGTCTATGCGATGGCCCAGCACGGAAACCAGCTCCGGGCGTCGGGCGATCCCTATATCTCGCATCCGCTCGAGGTCGCCGGCCTGCTGGCCGACATCAAGCTCGACAGCGCCTCCATCATCACGGCCCTGCTGCACGACACCGTCGAGGACACCGACGCGACGCTGGCCGACATCCGCCGCATGTTCGGCAGCGAGGTTTCCCGCCTCGTGGACGGCGTCACCAAGCTCTCCCGAATCGAATCGCAGTCCAGCCGCACCCGGCAGGCAGAGAACCTGCGCAAGCTGGTGCTCGCCATGTCGCAGGACATCCGGGTGCTGCTGGTCAAGCTTGCCGACCGGCTGCACAACATGCGCACGCTGCATTTCGTCTCCGGGGAGGAGAAGCGGCGGCGCATAGCGGCCGAGACGCTCGACATCTATGTGCCGCTCGCCGAGCGGATCGGGATGCAGGACTGGAAGGAGGACCTGGAAGACCGCGCCTTCGCCGTGCTCCAGCCGGACGCCCGCGCCAACATCGTGCAACGCCTCGAACTCCTCGACCGGGAGCGGGGCGACCAGGTCGGGGAGATCATTGAGGCGCTGTCGCAGACGCTCCGGGAGGCGGACCTCGAAGCCGAGGTCACCGGGCGGCGCAAGCGCCCGCATTCCATCTGGACCAAGATGCAGCGCAAGCATGTGTCGCTGGAACAGGTCTCCGACATCATGGCCTTCCGCGTCGTCGTGGACACGGTGATGCACTGCTACGAGGCGCTGGGCCATCTGCATGCCGCCTTCCGGGCGGTGCCGGAGCAGTTCAAGGACTATCTCTCGAACCCGAAGGAAAACGGCTACCGCTCGCTCCACACGGTGCTGATCGGCCCGAACGGGCACCGGATCGAAGTGCAGATCCGGAACCGCGAGATGCACGAATTCGCCGAAAACGGCGCCGCCGCCCACTGGCTCTACAAGCAGGAAGGCGGCGGTGTGGACGGGCGCCAGTATGAATGGGTGCAGCAGTTCCTCGACATTCTCGAAAGCGCGTCGAGCCCCGAGGAGTTCCTGTCGCACACCAAGATGCAGCTGTTCCCGGAGCAGGTGTTCTGCTTCACGCCGAAGGGCGACCTGAAGGCCCTGCCCGCCGGGGCGACGCTGGTCGATTTCGCCTATGCCATCCACTCCGAGGTCGGAGACCGCTGCGCCGGCGGACGGGTCAACGGCCGGCAGGTGCCGCTGCGAACCGAGCTGACCAACGGCGACCGGGTCGAAATCGTGACGGCGAACAGCCTGCGCGTCACACCGGAATGGGACCGGTTCGTCGTCACCGGCAAGGCGAAGGCGCATGTCCGCCGGCATGTGCGGCTGCGCAGGCGCGAAGAGTTCATCAAGCTCGGCCGCCAGCTTCTCGATGCCGAAATGCGCGAAACCGGGCATGCGTGGCGCGAGCGCCAGCTTGCGCCCATTGCCGTCAGGCGCGAACTGGACTCCCCGGAAAACCTGCTGGCCGCGATCGGCGACGGGCGCGTTCCGGCGCGCGAAGTGGTGCGGGAGCTCTATCCCGAAGCGCCGCTCGACGCCGACACCGAGACGGTGGTCTCCATCGAACGCGCCCGCCGGCGCCGCGGCGAGCGCCCGCGCCCGCTGCTGATCCGCGGCGTCATCCCCGGCCTCGCCACCCATTTCGCCCGTTGCTGCCACCCGATCCCCGGCGACCGGATCGTCGGCATCATCACCACCGGCAAGGGCGTGACCGTCCATACCGACGAATGCCTGACGCTGGAGAGCTTCTCGCACACCCCGGAACGCTGGATCGAGCTGGACTGGGAAGACGAACCGGAGCAGGAACGGCCGGGCCATGTCGGGCGGATGCGCCTGACCGCCGTCAACAAGCCCGGCACGCTCGCCCATGTCGCCTCCCTGATCGCGGGCAACCAGGCGAATATCTCCAACCTGAAATTCGTCAACCGGCAGCCGGACTTCTTCGACATACTGATCGATGTCGAGGTCAACGATACCCGCCACCTGAACGACATCATGGCTGCCCTGAGCGCCCGGCCGGAGATTGCCTCGGTCAAGCGGGCAAGGCGCTGACGGCAATGGCGATCCTGGGGCGCAAGCGGCGGCAGGGGCTGCCGTCCCGGATCGGCGGGTGGGTGTGGCCATCCGGAGGCTGGCGGCGGGCGTCCCGCTATCTCGCCATGCGCCTCAGCCGCATTCCGGGCACGCCCTATTCGCTGGCCGCCGGTTTTTCCTGGGGCGCGTTCACCTCGTTCCTGCCCTTTCCGGGGCTGCATTTCATCATGGCGGCGATCTTTGCGCTCTTGACGCGCTCGAATGTGCTCGCGGCCGCCATCGGCACGATCGTGGGCAATCCCTGGACCTTCCCCTTCATCTGGGTCGGCACCTACGAGCTCGGCGCATGGCTCGGCTTCGGGGCGGAGGGCGTCAATTTCACCGATACCTGGGGGCGCGCCTTCCAGGCCGGTATCGAGGGGCGTTTCGGCACCTTCCTGGAGACGGCGCAGCCGCTGCTGCTGGCGATGACGGTCGGCGGCGCGGCTCTGGGCGCGGTCGCCTGGGGGGCGTTTTTCATCATGCTGGCGCCGCTTGTGCGCGCCTATCAGAGACGCAGGCGGGGCCGCATCGCCCGCGCCCGCGCCGGAGATGTCGAGGCATGACAAACCGACCGAGGCTCGGCGTGAACGTCGACCATGTCGCAACCGTCCGCAATGCGCGCGGGGTCGCCTATCCGGACCCCGTGCGGGCGGCGCTGCTGGCCTGCGAAGCGGGCGCGGACGGGATCACCGCGCATCTGCGCGAGGACCGCCGCCATATCCGCGACGAGGACATGCGCCGGCTCAAGGAAAGGCTGCCGGCGCCGCTCAATTTCGAGATGGCGCCGACCGACGCCATGGTGGAGATCGCCTCCGCCGTCCTGCCGCACGCCGCCTGCCTCGTGCCGGAGAAGCGCGAGGAACTCACCACCGAGGGCGGCCTCGACGCGGCCGGCCTCGGCAGCGCGCTCGGCAAGAGGGTGGAGGCGCTGGCGGCGGCGGGCATCCGGGTCTCGCTGTTCATCGAGCCGGACCCCGGACAGCTTCGCGCTGCGGTGGCGCTGGGCGCGCCTGTGGTGGAGTTGCACACCGGGCGCTATTGCGAATTGGCGGGGCGGGAGCAGGAGGCCGAGCTCGACCGCATCCGCTCGGCGGCGGAACTCGCGGCGGAGCTCGGCCTCGAATGCCACGCCGGACACGGGCTGACCTATGACAATGTCGGGCCTGTCGCGGCCATCGAGACGGTGGCCGAGCTGAATATCGGCCATTTCCTCGTCGGCGAAGCCATCTTTGTCGGCCTGGCGGAGGCGGTGCGGCGGATGCGGGCGGCGATGGACCGCGCGCGATGATCGTCGGGCTCGGCAGCGACCTGATCGACATCACCCGGATCGAACGCACGCTGGAGCGCTTCGGCGAGCGTTTCACGCGCCGCGTCTTCACCGAGGCCGAACGGCAGCGCTCGGACCGCCGGCATCTGCGCGCGGCGAGCTACGCCCGGCGCTTCGCGGCCAAGGAAGCCTGCTCCAAGGCGCTCGGCACGGGGCTGCGCCAAGGCGTCTACTGGCGCGACATGGGCGTGGTCAACCTGCCGGGCGGACGCCCGACATTGCAGTTGACCGGCGGCGCGGCCAGACGGCTTGCAAGCCTTTTGCCGCCGGGCACATGCCCGCGCATCGACCTCACCATCACCGACGAGCCGCCATTGGCCCACGCTCTGGTCATCATCACCGCGCTGCCGGCGAATGCGGCGAATGGCGGCGCTTGACAGCCGGCCGCCCGGCGGCGTTCTATCCGGGCCGCATCCGCGCCGGCGGGACTCCGGCATTTCCTCATCCAGGTCGCAGCACCCGTGAAAGAAACCGTCAAGACCATCGTCTATGCCGGCCTGATCGCCCTTGGCATCCGCAGTTTCCTCTTCGAGCCCTTCACGATCCCCTCCGGCTCGATGCTGCAGACCCTGCTGGTCGGGGATTTCCTGTTCGTCTCCAAATATTCCTACGGCTACAGCCGCTATTCGCTGCCGTTCGGCCTGCCGCTGATTCCGGGGCCCGGGCGCCTGTTCGGGGAGGGGCCCGAGCGCGGCGATGTGGCGGTGTTCAAGAACCCGGTCGCGCCGAAGATCGATTTCGTGAAGCGCATCGTCGGCTTGCCGGGCGACACCGTCCAGATGCGCAGCGGACGCCTGTTCATCAATGGGACGCCAGTGGCGCGCGGACGCATCGGGCCGACGAACTACCGCGACAAATACGGGATCGTGAAGCGCGCCATCCGTTACCGGGAAACCCTGCCCAACGGCCGCTCCTACGAGATCCTGGAGGAAAGCGATTCCGGCCCCGCCGACAACACGCCGGTGTTCGAGGTGCCGGAGGACCACTATTTCGCCATGGGCGACAATCGGGACAACTCCACCGACAGCCGCTTCCTCAACCATGTGGGCTACATCCCGACGGAGAATTTCGTCGGGCGGGCGGAAATCCTGTTCTTTTCCCTCGACCACGACACCAGCTTCTGGGAGCTCTGGAGATATCCGTCCGGGGTTCGCTGGGAGCGCCTGTTCGACGCGATAGGACCGTGAACGCCCGGTTCCGCGCCGCGCTCGGCCATGAGTTCGCCGATCCCGGCCTGCTCCGGCAGGCGCTGACCCATCCAAGCGCGCCGGGCCGCGGGGACGGTGCGTTCCAGCGGCTGGAGTTCCTCGGCGACCGCGTGCTGGGCCTTGTCGTGGCCGAAATGCTGCTCGAACGCTTCCCGGAAGTGGACGAAGGCGGGGTCGGGCTGCGCATGTCCGTGCTGGTGAGCGAGGAGACGCTGATCGAGGTCGCAAGGGAAACGGGCCTCGACGCGGCTCTCATGCGGGACCCGAAGGCCCGCGACAGGCGCATGGCGGAGAAGCCGGCGGCGGACGCCTGCGAGGCGGTCATCGCGGCGCTCTTCCTCGACGGCGGGCTCGACGCCGCGCGGCAGTTCGTCCGCCGCCACTGGGAAGCGCTGGTGGAGCGCTATGCGGAGGTGGAGCGCGACGCCCGCAGCCGCCTGCAGGAATGGAGCCACGCCCGCGCGCTCGGCCAGCCGGTCTATACCGTCCGGGCCCGGCGCGGCCCCGCGCACAAGCCGGAGTTCGAGGTCGAGGCCGCGCTTTCCAGCGGCGAACGGGCGAGAGGGTCCGGCGGCTCCAAGCGCGCCGCCGCCGCGGCCGCCGCCGCCGCCCTGCTCGAAAAGCTCGAATGACCGCGCGCCGGGCCGGCTTCGTCGCCCTGCTGGGCGCGCCCAATGCCGGCAAGTCCACCCTGCTCAACCGGCTGGTCGGCGCCAAGGTCTCCATCGTCACGCCCAAGGCGCAGACCACGCGCTCGCGCGTGCTCGGCATCCGCATCGAGGGCGCATCCCAGGTCATCTTCGTGGACACGCCCGGCATATTCGAGCCGCAGCG
>JAJEAZ010000236.1 GCA_022824105.1 Alphaproteobacteria bacterium | reverse complement strand
GAAGCTGGTGCTGGTGGGCGATGCCAAGCAGCTCGACGCCGTGGATGCCGGCAAACCCTTCGCCCAGCTTCAGGCCGCAGGCATGAAGACGGCGGTAATGGACGAAATCCTGCGCCAGCGCGACCCGGCGCTTAAGGCCGCTGTCGAGGCAAGCCTCGCGGGCGAGATCGGCAAGGCGTTCGGGAAGCTCGGTTCCAACGTCGCCGAGGTGAAGGCCGACAACATCGCCGGCGCGGTCGCCGCGCGCTGGCTCAAGCTCTCGCAGGGCGAGCGTGAGCGCACCGGGGTGATGGCCCCGAGTCATGCGCTGCGCGAGGGCATCAACGCCCACATCCGCGAGCGCTTGGTGCGCGAGGGCCGCATCGCCGGCCCCGCCATGGAGACCGGGCGCCTCGTCTCGAAGGGCTATACCAATGCCGAGAAGTCGCTCGCGGCGAACTACGCGCCGGGCGACGTGGTGGCATTCCACCGCCCCTACAAGCGCCTCGGCGTGGCCAAGGGCGAGGAGCGCCGGGTCGCCGGCGTCGACCGCAAGGACATGTCCGTCCTGCTCGAAGCGCCGGGCGGCGGCACCGTGGCCTGGAAGCCGTCGGAAATCGGCGGGCGGCGGGGCGGAACGGAGGTCTACCGCCGCGAGAGCATCGAGCTCCGCTCGGGCGACCGCGTCCGGTGGACGCGCAACGACAAGGGTCTCGGGCTCGTCAACAGCGGTAATGCCGAGGTTCTCGGCATCCGCAACGGCCGGGTGACGTTCCGCCTGGAGGACGGGCGCAGGCTGACGCTGACCCCGGGCGATCCGCAGCTCCGCCATCTGGATCATGCCTGGTGCTCGAAGGTGCATTCGTTCCAGGGCCGCACGGTCGACAACGTGATCGCCGCGATGGAGGCGAACCACCCGGCACTGACCACGGCCAAGGCGTTCTATGTCGAGATCAGCCGCGCCCGCGACAAGGCGGAGCTGGTGACCGACGACGCAAAGGCGCTGAAGGAACGGCTCGAAGCGGTGACCGGCGAGCGCATCTCGGCGCTCGAAGGCATCGGCGAGGATGTGCGCCGGGAGCGCGAAGCGGACCGGGAAGCCGTCGCCGATGGCAAGGAACGCGAGCCCGACCGGGCCGAAGACTCCGCCGTCCGGCGTATCGAAGTCGAGCGCGGGCGCGACGAAAAGGTCGCGCGGGAGAAGGCGGCGCGGGCCAAAGACCGGGCCGTACCCTCGACGCCGGACCGCGAACTCGGCCGCGAGGCGCCGCAGCGCAAGGCGCCCGAGCCGCCGGCGAAGACCAGGGTGCGCGAAATGGACCTCGGCCTATAGACAAAGGCGCACAGCGCGTTGTGTCTTTTTTGGATCGCTCCCGCTTGGGCGCAACGCTCTCGTGCCGCTCCTTTGTAAATCGCCGCGCCGGTGATAGGTGATCCGGCCCGGCACGTCCGACCCCTCGGCGGTATCCTTGCACGATCCCGCCGGCACCGCCAAAAATCAAAGCGCTCCGAAGCCGCCGAAGGGTAAGAGAGTCAGACTGACAATCAGAGCTCGCGAAAGTATGGGGTTCCGCTCTGATGTCCTTCGTCAAGCCCGAAGACGAGCGGAATTGTCAGACGCCACGCGACGCCTGCCTCTCGAGGGATGTACGCATATCGGTGGGGGCGCGGCCCGGGACGTTGTTGAACAAGCTCTGATGCGCGGGTCGAAACCGCATGTCCATGATTTCGTCCGGGGCTGGTCCTCTCTTACAACGGGCGTCGGCGATGCCGGCCACAAAGCGGTGACGGGAGTTCCCCTGTCGTCGCCGCGCCCCCGCCGATATGCGTGATGTGGGCGATCCGTTCCCTGCCGATCAGGCCTCCGTCGGCTCCATCAGTGCGATCGCCCACATGAAGCCGACCAGCTCGCGGGCCACCGCCGTGACCGCGACCGTGCTGCGTTTTCCCCGCACGGTCAGCGCCCGGTAGCGTTTCGTCAGACGCGCTTGCGCCTTCCATGCCGTGTCCCGAACAGCCTCCGGCAAATGCCTCGTCGCGAAGTACTTCTTCTTCCCCACTCCCGCAGGATAGCGGTAGGTCCATGCGCTCTCGGCCAACACGCGGCGCACCCGCGCGTTGCCGGTCTTGGTGATGCCGCCGCGCCGAACGCTGTCACCGGTTGATCGCTCGGAGGGCACCAGGCCGAGATAGGCCATCAGTTGCCGTGGGTTCTGGAACCGGCGGATGTCGCCGACCTCCACCATGAAGGTGACCGCAGCGATCAGCCCGACGCCGCGCAGAGCCTGAAGGCGCTCCACGACCGGAGCGAGCGACCAGTCGAGGAGGGCGTCCTCGATCGCTTGATCCAGGCGCGCTACCCGCTCGCGGCACTGGCTCTCGGCGACGATCATCTCATGCAGCACGATCTTGTGGGCGGGCCAGTCGAAGGCCAGCTCGTGCAGCCATTTGAAATACTTGGTGCCCCATGCCTTCTTGCCGGGATAGATCTTGCCGTGACGCAGGAGGAACGAGCGGATCTCCTGTCGCTTGCGCGTGCGATCCTTGACTGCCGCCTCACGGGCGCGCACCAGATCGCGCATGGCCTCATGGGCTTCGTCCGGTGTCCAGATCTCGGTCAACTCACCGGCCCGGTAAAGCCGTGCTAGCTTCACCGCATCGCGGCGGTTCGTCTTCACCCGCTCGCCGGGCCGGCGCGGGATCAAGGACGGGGCGATCACGGCACAGTCGTGTCCGAGCCCCTTGCCGAATCTCACGAAAGTAGCCACCGATTCTCGCTCAAAGTAGCCACTGATTCTCACGAAAGTAGCCACCTGTTCTCAGCAAAGTAGCCACCCCCTGAGCGCAGCGGTTTTTGGAGCGACTCAGGGAGCCGTCCTACGCCCCGGATTTTCGCGACTGATCCGGGGGAAGCGGGATGGCACGGGGAAGGCTGCCGATGAGAAAGGTGAAGAAGATCCTTGCGTATCATTTCGACGAGGGGCGCAGCGCGCGGGCGATCGCGACGCACTGCGGTATTGCGCGCCGCTCGGTGTCGCAGACGCTGGAGCGGTTCGCGGACTCGGGCCTGAGCTGGCCGGAGGCCCGCGACCTGGACGAGCCGGCTCTGGAGGCGGTGCTCTATCGCAGGTCCCGTGCCTCGGAGTGGCCGGAGGTGGACTGGGCCGCGGTCGAGAAGGCGTTGTCGGGCCGCGGCATGACGCTGATGCTGCTGTGGGAGGAATGGCGAGAGACGCATCCCGACGGGATGAGCTACCCGACCTGGTGCCGCCAGTTCCGTGAGTGGCGCCCGCGGCGGGACGCGACGATGCGCCAGAACCGCCGCCCCGGCGAGCGGCTGTTCGTCGATTACGCCGGGATGACGGTGCCGCTGCTGGTCGACGGGGTCGCGCACGAGGCGCAGGTGTTCGTGGCCTCGATGGGCGTCTCGGGCCGGCTCTACGCCGAGGCGACGCTGAGCCAGAAGATCGAGGACTGGTGCGCCTCGCATGTCCGCTGCTTCGAGGACATGGGCTGGGCGCCGCAGGCGGTGGTTCCCGATGATGTTCCCGGGAACATTATCGGGATTATGTGGCGTTGGCCGTGATGTGCCCTTGGCGTCCCAAGGCGTTGATTCCGCTGGCGGAGCGCGCGTCCAGGGGCACATCAGTTTTACAGGGATTTCAGCCATTCCAGCAGGGCTTCGTCATCGCGCCATTTCCCCCTTT
>JAJEAZ010000361.1 GCA_022824105.1 Alphaproteobacteria bacterium | reverse complement strand
GGCGGGCGCCCGCGGCTTCACCACCACGCGCACCATCGCGCATCTTACGGCCGACGGCGACCGTGTGCCCGGCGCCTTCGCCGAGGAGCGCGAACTGCTGGGACTGGCGGATGCGGTCGGCGGGCGCACCATCGGCTGGATATCGGACCTCGACGAGGAGGAATACGAACTCGGCCTGCTGCGCCGCATGGCGGAGCGCGCGAACGGGCGCAGCTGGCTCACCGTGGTCCAGCGCGACGAGCGGCCCGACCAGTGGGCGAGCGTGCTCGGCTATCTGGAAGAGGCCGCGGCGGACGGCGTGGCGCTGCACGCACAGGTGGCGGCGCGGCCGGTCGGGCTGATGCTCGGCCTGTCAGCCTCGCTGCATCCCTTCTCGACCATGCCCGCCTACCGGGAGATCGCGCATCTGCCGCTGGCGGAGCGGGTGGCGATTCTCCGCCGGCCGGATTTCCGCGCCCGCCTGCTCGGCCAGCGGCGCAACCACCGCAGCCGGCTGATGCAGGACGTGACCGGCGGCTTCCACAAGATGTTCACCCTCGGCGACCCGCCCGACTACGAACCCGCGCCGGAAAGCTCGGTGCTGGCCGAGGCGGAGCGGGAGGGCTGCGACCCGCGCGAGCTGGTGCTGGACCGGATGCTGGAGCGCGAGGGGCGGGAGCTGATCTTCTTCCCCTTCGTGAACTACAGCCGGCTCGACCACGGGGACATCCGCCGGATGATGGACCATCCGCGCACCGTGCTCGGCCTCGGCGACGGCGGCGCGCATTGCGGGCTGATCTCCGACGCCAGCATCCCGACCTATGTGCTGACCCACTGGGGCCGGGACAGGAGCCGGGGGCCGGGCTTCCCGCTGCCCTGGCTGGTGAAGGCGCAGACGGCGGACACCGCCGCGCTCTACGGCTTCAGCGACCGGGGCCGGCTGGAGCCGGGGCTCCGCGCCGACATCAACATCATCGATTTCGACCGTTTGCGGATCCGGCCGCCGGTCATGGTCCACGACCTGCCTGCCGGCGGACGCCGGCTGGTGCAGCGGGCGGAAGGATACCGGGCGACGGTCTGCGCCGGCGAGGTCACCTTCGAGGAGGGCGAGGCCACGGGCGCGCTGCCCGGCCGGCTGGCCCGCGCGGCATGACGGCCCCGGCGGGTGCATCGCCGAAGCTCGAAATCCATCTGGGCGACAATCTTGAGGCGCTCTCCCGCTTCGAGGACGGCAGCTTCGACCTCATCTATATCGACCCGCCCTTCAACACCGGCAAGGCGCAGGCCCGCACGCGGCTCCGCACGATCCGCGACGACGAGGGCGACCGCACCGGTTTCCAGGGCAAGCGCTACCGCACGGTCCGCCTCGGCGCCTCCTCATGGAACGACGTGTTCGACGATTTCATGGCGTTCATCGAGCCGCGCCTGAGGGAGGCGCACCGGCTGCTCGCGCCGGAGGGTTCCTTCTTCCTCCATATCGACTATCGGGAATCGCATTACTGCAAGCTGCTGTTGGACGGCATATTCGGGCGCGAGTGCTTCATCAACGAGATCGTCTGGGCCTACGATTACGGCGCGCGCTCGAAGCGGCGCTGGTCCGCCAAGCACGACAACATCCTCTGGTATGCGAAGGACCCGGACAACTACACCTACCGCCATGACGACATCGACCGCATCCCCTATATGGCGCCGGGCCTTGTCGGGCCGGAAAAGGCCGCGCGGGGCAAGACGCCGACCGATGTCTGGTGGCAGACGATTGTCAGCCCCAACGGCAGGGAGAAGACCGGCTACCCCACGCAGAAGCCCGTCGCGATCCTCAACCGCATCGTGCGCGTGCATTCCGATCCGGGAGACCGCGTGCTCGACTTCTTCGCCGGCAGCGGCACGACGGGCGAAGCGGCGGTCCGCAACGGCCGGCGCGCCGTGCTGGTGGACAGCAACCCGGAAGCCGTCCGCGTCATGGCCCGCCGTCTCGCCTTCGCCGCCCCGCGCTTCTTCGAGGCGGGCCGCCGCGTTCCCGCCCCCGGGGACCCACCTGTCCGGGGCAAGCACCCGAACGGGCGGCCGGGAGAGCCGACGGCACCGCTCCCGCCCTGAAGCGGGGCACCGCGGGGATGTGCCATCTCTTGTCGTATTGTGCCGTCAACGGAAATTTTTCTTTATTCCACACCGTGTTAACATTTCGACAGTCAAACCCGTCTTCATGACGCAAGCGGCTTCGATCGCGCCCACGCGGAGACAGGCTGTACCCCGGCCTTGCATATTCGCGATCGTTGAGGCCCGGGCCGCTTGACCGCACGAACGCTCGAACGCATAGACGGCGGCCGGGTGCCACCAGACGGGATTGAGAACGCCAATGGCTCACGAACGGATCCGAAAATTCAACACCGCGGACACCTACCCGGAGCAGAATCTCGACAACGATCTCTGCCAGGCGGTTGTCGCACGCGGGAGATTCGTCTTCCTGCGCGGCCAGTGTCCGCAGAGTCTCGAGGACGGTGCGAACCTCGACAGCCACGATCCGGTGGAGCAAACGCACCAGGTCATGCGGAATATCAAACAGTTGATCGAGGAGGCCGGCGGCTCGATGGAACATCTGGTCAAGATCGTCGTCTATCTGACCGATATTCGTCACCGCGAGCCGGTTTATCGGACCATGGGCCAGTACCTAAGGGGCGTTCATCCGGTGTCCACCGGGCTCGTGGTCCAGGCGCTGGCGCGGCCCGAATGGCTTGTCGAGATCGACGGCACCGCCGTTATTCCGGATTGAGGAGGAGAATCATAGCGGGGTTGAGCGACGAACAGCTTGGGTAATATCGCCAAGACGGCGTTCTGGTGACCGAGGACGTGATCTCCGTTTACAACGCCGGCGATGCCGCGCCCTGCGTGCCCAACCCGTTGCCGGGAAGGCATGAGGGCCTGTTCGTGCGCGGGAGCAACCCCCATCGGGTCGGAGCCGAGGATTACGAGATCGAGGCGCCGGAGTTCCCGAAGACCTCGTTCTTCGCTCAACAGTCGGAACGGGAGCGCACCGCATGACATTCTCTATCGCCGCCCGCTGCGCCGACACGGCCATGTTCGGGGTTGCCGTCTCCTCGTCCTCACCGGCGGTCGCCGCCCGCTGCGCCTATGTGCGCGACGGGATCGGCGCAGCGCTCAGCCAGAACATCACGGATCCGCGCCTGGGCAACCGGCTCCTCGACCTGATGGAGCTGGGCGCGAGCGCTGCGGACGCAGTCAACATAGTGTCCAAGACAAGCCCCTATATTCAGTATCGCCAATTGCTGGCGGTTGACGGTGCGGGCCGGGCGGCGGTCTTCTCCGGCTCGAACTCTCTTGGAAATGTTGGAGAGGCCACGGGACCGGATGTCGCGAGTGGCGGAAATCTGCTGGCGGTCGACACGATTCCGCAAACCATCGTCGACGCGTTTCTCTCGAGCAAGGGACACCTTGCCGATCGCCTGCTTGTCGCCATGCAGGCCGCGGTCGATGCCGGTGGCGAGGCAGGTCCGATCCACTCCGCCGGCATGAAGCTCGCGGGCGACGTCACCTGGCCCGTCGTCGATCTGCGAGTGGACTGGACGGAAGGCTGCCCGATCCGGGAGCTCGCCCATGTCTGGAAGGTCTACGCCCCGCAACTCGACGACTATGTGACCCGCGCCCTCGACCCCTCCAGGGCCCCTGGCTACGGCGTGCCGGGAAGCGCCGCTTGACGGGTCTGATATTTCCACTATATTGGAATTATGGAAAAGGACGCCGCAATCGCCGCCCTGGGCGCGCTGGCGCAGGAGACGCGCCTCGACGTGTTCCGCCTGCTGGTCGAGCGCGGGCCGCAGGGCCTGCCGGCCGGGGCCATCGCCGGGGCGCTCGACATTCCGGCGGCGACGCTTTCCTTCCATCTGAAGGCCCTGAAGGAGGCCGGCATGCTGCGGCGGGCGCGCAAGGGCCGCGAGCTCGTCTATGCCGCCGACTTCCCCCACATGGAAGCGCTGTTGCGGTTCCTCACCGAAGATTGCTGCCGGGGCGCGTGTTCGCCGCCGCCGGCCCGGCCCTGAAGGAGGCTGCCATGCGCCTGCAACTCGCCCTCAATGTGGACGATCTCGAACAGGCCATCGACTTCTATTCCAAGATGTTCGCGGCCCCGGTCCACAAGCGCAAGCCGGGCTACGCCAATTTCGCCATCGACAACCCGCCGCTCAAGCTGGTGCTGTTCGAGCGGCCGGGGGCGGGCGAGCGCATCAACCATCTGGGCGTCGAGGTCTTCCGCGAGGAGGATGTCGATGCCGCGACGGAGCGCCTCCAGGCCGCCGGCATCGAGCACCTGATCGAGGAAGAGACGCGCTGCTGCCACGCCACCCAGAACAAG
>JAJEAZ010000625.1 GCA_022824105.1 Alphaproteobacteria bacterium | reverse complement strand
CTATCCCGATTTCCCGGCCTTCATCGACGCCTGGCTGTGGAAGAACGGCTTCCTGCGGACCTATGGTGATTTCGCCTTCATCGCCGAGGCCGTGGCGGCGGACCTGGCGCGCCAGAACATCCGCTATGCCGAGCTGTTCTTTTCGCCGAGCCGGTTTGCGCAGCACGGGCTCGAGCCCGCCGGGTTGGCGACCGCCATCCGCAGCGGTTTCGCGCAGGTGCCGGAGGTGACCCTCTACCTGATCGCCGATCTCGTCCGCGACCACGGGCCGGAGCGGGCGGCCGTCACCTTGGCCGAGGTCGTCGAGGTTGCCGACGAGGCCGGCATTCTCGGCATCGGCATCGGCGGGTCGGAGCATCTCTATCCGCCGGAGCCCTTCGCGCCGGTCTATGAGGCCGCCCGCAAGGCCGGGCTGCGCACGAGCGCCCATGCCGGCGAGGCGGCGGGCGCGGCGAGCGTCCGGGGCGCGGTCGAGGCGCTCCGGGTGGACCGCATCGGCCATGCGCTGCGCGCGGAGGAGGACGAGGCGGTGGTCGATCTGCTGGCGGAGACCGGCGTCGTGCTGGAACTCTGTCCGCTCTCCAACCTCGCCACCGGCGTCATCGGGCGCATCGAGGACCACCCGGTGCGCCGCTACTGGGAGCGGGGCCTCGACATCACGGTCAACACCGACGATCCGGGCATGTTCCACAACAGCCTCGCCGGCGAGTATGCGGTGCTGATGGACATATTCGGCTTCAGCCGCGCCGAAATTCGCAGGCTGGCGGCGGCCGCCCTGGAGGGCGCCTGGTGCGGCCCGGAGGAGAAGGCAGGGCTGCGTCCGCTCTTCGCCGCTTGACCCGCCCCGTCCGGACTTGCCACTAATCGGGCTGCGGAGGGGAATCCGGTCCGGTGGCCGGCTCGGTCTTCAAAACCGCTGCGGCGGCGCATCGCTGCCAGGTGGGTTCGACTCCCACTCTCCTCCGCCAGCCGCCCACAGGCCCGCCGGATTCACCCATCTCCATCCGGTGGCGTTGTATTGCTGTCCCCGCCTCAGTGCGAGTGGCGGGGCGGTTCCGCGGCGACGCGGCGGTAGCGGGTGGCGAACTCCAGGCAGCCGCCGTCCGCGAGCTGGCCCACATGGCTGCGGTAGAGCTCCTCCCAGGGCGTGTGGTTCTCCAGCGGCGGCGGGTCGTAGGCGGCGCGCCGCGCGGCCAGCACCTCCTCCGGCTGCAGAATATCGACGCGGCGCTTGCGAAGGTCCACGCGCAGCCGGTCGCCCGTCTCCAGAATGGCGAGATTGCCGCCGACCGCGCTCTCGGGGCTCGCATTCAGGATGGACGGGCTGCCCGAAGTGCCGGACTGGCGGCCGTCGCCGATGGTCGGCAGCTCGGTGACGCCCTGGCGGATGAGGGCCGCCGGCGGCTGCATGTTGACCACCTCGGCCGAGCCCGGATAGCCGACCGGCCCCGCGCCGCGCATCACTAGGATGCTGGTCTCGTCGATGCCGAGCGCCGGGTCGTCGAGGCGTGCGTGATAGTCCTCCGGCCCGTCGAACACGATGGCCTTGCCCTCGAAGGCGTCCGGATCGTCGGGGTTGGACAGGAACCGCGCGCGGAACTCCTCGGAGATAACGCTCGTCTTCATCACCGCGGCGTCGAACAGATTGCCGCCCATGACGACGAAGCCGGCGCGCTCCTTCAGCGGCCGGGCGTAGGGGCGGATGACGTCCTCGTCGAGCGGGGCGGCACCGCCGATGTTTTCCGCGGTCGTCCTGCCGGTGACGGTGAGCGTGTCCGCGTTCAGCTTCCCGGCGCGCAGCAGCTCGCCCATGACCGCCGGCACGCCGCCCGCCCGGTGGTAGTCCTCGGCCAGGTAGCCGCCGGCCGGCTGGCAGTTGACCAGCAGCGGGATGTCGTAGCCGCAGTCCTGCCAGTCCTCCAGGGCCAGTTCGACGCCCATATGGCGCGCGATGGCGTTGATGTGGATCGGCGCGTTTGTGGAGCCGCCGATGGCGCTGTTGACGGCGATCGCGTTCTCGAAGGCGGCGCGCGTCAGGATGCGGTCCGGCGTCAGGTCCTCATGGATCATGGCGACGATGCGCCGTCCGGTCTCGTAGGCGTATTGCGCGCGCTCCTTGTGCGGAGCGGGCGGGGCGGCCGAGCCCGGCAGCGACATGCCGAGCGCCTCGGCGAGCGAGTTCATCGTCGTGGCCGTGCCCATGGTGTTGCAGTGGCCGGGGCTCGGCGCGGAGGAGGCCACCATCTCGATGAACTCCTCATAGCCGATCTCGCCCGCCGCCTGCAGCTTGCGCGCCTCCCAGACGATGGTGCCGGAGCCGACGCGCCGGCCCTTCCACCAGCCGTTGAACATCGGCCCGCCATTGAGCGAGATGGCCGGCAGGTTCGCCGTCGCCGCCGCCATAATCATCGCCGGCGTGGTCTTGTCGCAGCCCGTGGTCAGGATCACCCCGTCGATGGGATAGCCGTGCAGCACTTCGACCAAGCCGAGATAGGCGAGGTTGCGGTCGATGGCGGCGGTCGGGCGGCGCCCGCTCTCCTGGATCGGGTGGACCGGGAACTCGATGGCGATGCCGCCCGCCTCGCGGATGCCGGCGCGCATCCGCTCGGCCAGCGTCTGGTGGATGCGGTTGCAGGGCGAGTGGTCGGAGCCCGGCTGCGCGATGCCGACGATGGGCTTGCCGGACTGCAGCTCCTCCCGCGTGATGCCGTAGTTCATGTACCGCTCGATATACATGGCGGTCATGCCCGGATCGTGCGGATCGTTGAACCAGTTCCGGCTGCGCAACTGCTTCCCGGCCATGGCGCGGTCTCCCCCTGCGTTTACGATGACGAACCTAGCGAACCGTTTTGCCGCCGGGAAGCCGTGCGCTACACTCCGGGGCGCGGCAGGACGGGGTCCGGGAACGGTCATGCAGGGAATGCGGGTCACGGTATTCGGCGGCGCCGGGTTCGTCGGGCGCTACATCGTCAAGCGGCTGGCGGCGGCGGGCGCGGGCGTCCGGGTCGCATGCCGGGACCCGGAGCGGGCGAAGTTCCTGAAGACCGCCGGCAGCGTCGGCCAGGTCGTGCCGGTGCAGGCCAACCTGCGCTACCCGGAAAGCGTGCGCGCGGCGGTCGAAGGGGTCGATGCCGTCATCAACTGCGTGGGCGTTCTGGTGAGCCGCGGGCCGCAATCCTTCGCCGCCATCCATGCGGCGGGCGCGGGCGCGGTCGCCTCCGCCTCGGCCGAGGCCGGCGCGGACAAGCTCGTGCATGTCTCGGCCATCGGGGCGGACGCAGAGTCCACTGCGGCCTACGCCCGCTCCAAGGCCGCCGGCGAGGCGGCGGTGCGCGACGCATTTCCCGAGGCCGCGATCCTGCGTCCGAGCATCGTCATCGGGCCGGAGGACGATTTCTTCAACCGGTTCGCGTTCCTCGCCCGGCTCGCCCCGGCGCTGCCGCTGGTCGGGGGCGGGTTCACGCGCTTCCAGCCGGCCTATGTGGGCGATGTGGCGGATGCGGCGGTTGTCGCGCTCGACCGGGCGGGCGGCCTGTTCGAGCTCGGCGGGCCGAAGGTCTACAGCTTCAGGCAGCTGATGGAATTGCTGCTGACGGAGATCGGCCGCAAACGCCTGCTGCTGCCGGTGCCGTTCGCCGTCATGCAGGCCAAGGCCGCCTTCATCCAGTTCGTGCCGGGCGCGCCGATCACGCCGGACCAGGTCGAATTGCTGAAATACGACAATGTGGTGTCGGAGGGCGCGGAGGGCTTCGCCGAGCTCGGCATCGAGCCGACGGATATCGAAACCGTCATCCCGTCTTACCTCGAGCGGTTCCGCGTCCGCGGCAGCTTCTCCCGGCGCGGGTCGGCCTGACGCTGCAGGCGGCCGCGCGCTTGCCCGGAGGGCGCGAGGCGCGCGCCATCGCGGTGGCGCTGCTGGCGATGGTGTTCTGGGGCGCGTGGTTCCCGCTCTCCCGGCTGTCCGTCACCCAGTCGATCACGCCGGAGGACCTGGCGATCCTGCGCGTCGGCGTGCCGGCCGTGCTGCTGCTGCCGGTCGCGCTCAGGCTGGGCTTCAAGGCCGGCAAGGCGGGCTGGTGGGGCACGGCGGCGATGGCTGGCACCATCGGCATCCCCTTCGCCCTGGTGCTGGGCACGGGCCTGCTCCACGCCCCGGCCGCGCACGCCGCGATCTTCATCCCCGGCACCTTTCCGGCGCTGACCGCGCTGCTCGGCATCCTGCTGCTCCGCGAGCAGGCCGGCGGGCTCCGCCTTGCGGGCGTCGGGCTGACGGCAGCGGGCGTCGGCCTCACCGCCGTCTCCGCACTCGGACACGCGCCGCCGGGCGGTCTCGGCGGTTATGCGCTGTTCCATCTGGGCGCCTGGATGTGGGCCATCTACACGGTGACGGCGCGGAGGGCGGAGGTTTCGCCGCTCCATGCCGCGGCGATCCTGAGCACGGTTTCGACCGCGGCCTTCCTGCCCCTCTTCTTCCTGTTCGGCGAGAGCCGGCTGCTGGAAATTCCCTTTGAGTCGCTCGTCTGGCAGGCCTTTGTCCACGGCATCCTCGGCGGCATCGTCTCGATCTGGCTCTACAGCCATGCCATCGGCGTGCTGGGCGCAGGGCGCACCGGCGTCTTCGCGGGCCTGGTGCCCGGCCTCGGCGCGCTCTTCTCCGCGCTGCTGCTCGGTGAGAGCCTCGCCTGGCCGGAACTCGCGGGCCTTGCGGTCGTCACGGCCGGCATCGTGATGGTGCAGGCGGGACGATAGCCCCCGTGTCCTCACCGGCCCCGGGCAATGCGCGTTTCGGCCGCGAGGTTCCACCATGCGCCGGCGACGACCATGCCGGC